>JAPYLE010000120.1 GCA_027293795.1 Rickettsia endosymbiont of Ixodes persulcatus | reverse complement strand
GGAAAACATAGAGATGAGAAAAAATTACACAACTATGTAAAGAATCAAGGTGCGGATCGACCATCATATAAAGCTTTTCATCAGAAGCAACTAAAACTTTTTTAGATACCTCGCAGCTCTGCTGCGAGGAGTATCATTTTTAAAAAAATTAATGAATTAAATAATATGAAAATATTTTAATGTAAGAAAAATAATAATATATTTTTTGGTATTTTAAAGAGGTATTATTTGAAGTTTATCTAGAAGTTCATTTTTGCTCTTTAATTATAGATAAATTATCTATTTAAATTAATACAAGGTAAGCAATGATTTTTCTTAAGATACAAGCATTATATTAATTATTTGTTCTTCAAGTTAGTGAGCAAGATAAATGAATAAAAAAATTATAATTGATGCTAATTTTCCAACTGAAACAAGAGTAGTTTTATTGGGACAAAGCAACAATATAGAAGATATTGAGTTTCAAACAACCGTAAGACAACAAAATAAAGGTAATATTTATTTAGCAAAAGTCACAAGAATAGAACCGTCGCTACAAGCTGTTTTTATAGAGTACGGAATGGATAAAAGCGGTTTTTTACCGTTTAGTGAAATCCATCCTAACTATTACAATTTGCCTGCCTCGGAGAGAAATTTTCCGGTTAATGCTTTTCCTGAAATAGCTCTTTCAAATATTACGGCTGAAGATGATAAAGAGAAGCCGCCTGCTATATATGATTCTTTGGTTGATAGTGAAGAAATTGACCTAAAAACCATAGAAGATTTAGTAGAGAGTAAATTTCAGTCAGAACTTAATCTAGAAGCGGCTGATGATATTGAAATTATTCAAATCGGCATCGAGTCAAATATTCCCCAATATAAACAATATAAAGTTCAAGAAGTAATAAGAAAAAACCAAATATTATTGGTGCAAGTTACTAAAGAAGAACGAGGAAATAAGTGTGCCGCTTTTACTACTTATATATCCTTGGCTGGTAAATATTGTGTTTTAATGCCTAATAAAGGTTCGCAAAACGGCATATCGCGTAAAATATCAAACGGGGAAGAAAGGAAAAGACTGAAAGATATTTTAAATAAAATAGTAGGCAGTGACAAAAATACTTACAGCGTCATTGTTAGGACCGCAGGTAGAGGAAGTAGCACCTTGGATTTGAAGAAAGACTATAATTATTTAGCAAGATTATGGAATAAAATTCGTAAAAGTACTATTAAATTTCCGGCTCCGTGTTTTATTCATGAAGAAGATAGTATAATACGTAAAACCATACGTGATATGTGTGATCACAATGTTAAAGAGGTAGTTATTCAAGGACAGGAAGCTTATGAAGATGCTTCAAAATTTATGCAGGATTTATTACCTTCAGAGCTTTCAAAACTTAAAGAACATAAAAATAAAACTCCTATATTTACTAAGTTTCAAGTAGAAGAGCAATTAGTTAAATTATATCATCCCGTCGTGACATTACCTTCAGGAGGGTATATTGTCATTAATCCTACGGAAGCTCTTATTTCAATTGACGTAAATTCCGGTAAATCAACTTCTGAGAAAAATATCGAAGAAACGGCACTAAAAACTAATTTAGAAGCAGCAAAAGAAGTAGCAAAGCAAGTAAAGCTTAGAGATCTATCAGGTTTGATAGTTGTTGATTTTATAGACATGAGCGAAGCAAAGAATCGTAAAATTATTGAACGATCCTTTAAGGAATTTTTAAGTCGTGATCGCGCTCGTATACAAACCAGTAATATTAGTCAGTTTGGATTACTTGAATTTTCAAGACAGAGATTGCGTTCTTCTTTCTTAGAAACTAATTCGGCAATTTGTTCTCATTGTAACGGTAAAGGAGTCATTAGAGCTAATGACGCTAATGCTATGTTAATTTTACGCACTGTAGAGAACGAAATTTTTGAAGAAAGAATTGATGTAATAAATGTTTTTACCAATATCGTTTCAGTTATTTATCTACTTAATAATAAACGTGCCGAGATAAAATTTATTGAAGAAAAATATAATATAAAGCTTAATTTTTATTCCGATCCTAATGCTACATCAGATAGTTATTCGATTGAAAAGGTAAAATTATTGAAGAAAAATAACAATAATGTTAATCCTGTTAAGCCGGTGATCCAAAATCATAGTGTCGATTATACTGAGGAAGAACCCAAAAAAGAACAATTACGCAAGAATAAACATAAATGGAAGACAGTTAATAATAATAACGTTTTAGTTGAAGAAAAGAATAAAAAACTAGAGACAAAGCAAGAAGTGGAACAATCTACACAAAATGTAGAGGTTATAAATGAAGACTCACAAATTATAGAAAGTGATGTAGTAACAGCAGAAGTGCCGGCAAAAAAAACATCAAAGCGTAGATATCATAATAAAAAATCAAATAAGAAACATGCTTCTAATACCGCCACGGATACGGAAAAGAACGCAGATTCTTGATTTGCTAATTGTTAAAGTATTGTTGTATGACTCGGTAAATGTTCTTTATGTCATTCCCGCCTAGGCGGGAATGACATAAAGAAACAATATAAAAACTTAAACTTAAAATAAAAGTGCAGAAAAGTTTAATTACAAAATGGTTGTCTATAAGTTGTATAATGGTCATAGCGATGATTGTTATAGGGGGGATAACGAGACTTACAGGTTCTGGTTTATCTATAGTAGAGTGGCGTCCGATAACAGGTATTTTACCGCCTTTTAGCTTTGAAGCTTGGCAAGCGGAGTTTGCTAAATATAAAGCTTTCCCCGAATATAATTCTGTTAATTACGGAATGACTTTATCACAGTTTAAATTTATTTATCTGTTAGAGTTTATACATCGGTTACTCGGTAGAATTACAGCTTTAATATATATTGTACCTTTAATATATTTTTATTTTAAAGGCATTATAAAAAATCGTGATATTGCACCTTATATAATTGCTTTGTTGTTATTTTGTGTACAAGGCTTTATGGGGTGGTATATGGTTAAAAGCGGTTTATTGAATAACCCGCCTGTTAGTCATTTCCGGCTTGCTTTTCATTTAATTATCGCTGTAATTATTTATCACATACTTTTTTATCAATTAATAAATCGTTGTGATATTTTGTTAATCCCGTCACAAACAGATTTAAAATTACCGTTAATATTTTCTAGTGTTGCTATTACTGTAATATACCTGCAAATTTTTTTAGGTGCTTTAGTTGCAGGGCTTGATGCAGGGCTGATATATAATAGTTTTCCACTAATGGGTGATAATTTTATTCCGACGGAGATAAAAGATAATTTCTTTGATCTTAAAAATTGGTATGATCCGGTTTTTATACAATTCATACATCGTTTAGGCGGCTATAGCGTATTTTTGGTTGTTATGGCTTTAGCAACTTACTTGTTAAAAACAGAGCATCCGAAATTAAATAAAATAGCGTATTTTCTAATTATTGCATTATTAATACAGATATCTACCGGAATAATTACTCTTTTATACTCTGTGCCTATAATAATTGCCTCTACTCATCAATTTTTTGTGATAGTTCTTTTATCGGTAGTAATTTGGTACTATTTTTTAATAAAAAGTTCTAAATGATCATCGATGTCAATACTCCTATTTCTTCTAGATTAGATAAATATTTAAAACGTCTATATCCGTTATTGACTCAAGGAGTAATAGAGAAAGCATTACGTCAAAAACAAATTATCGTTAATTCTCAGAAAGCAGAAGCTAGTTTAAGAGTAATAGACGGCGATAAAATTTTTATTAGCGATAAGTTTAATTTACCTATTAAACAATCCGAAAAATTGGTTTTTACCGATGCCGAAATTAAGCTAGTAAAGAAAATTACTACCGATTATTTGATATATGAAGATGATAATTTAATAGCTATAAATAAACCTGCAGGGCTTGCTACTCAAGGCGGCAGTAAAATAAATTTATCTATTGACTCTACATTAAAATATTTGAATTATAAAGGTGCTAATTTTAAGCTAGTACATAGGTTAGATAAAGAAACAAGCGGTTTGCTCTTAATAGCCAAAAATTATTTAAGTAGTGTAAAGCTTCATGATGCTTTTAAAGAAAAATTGGTTGTCAAAACATATTTTGCCGTAACCTATGGGAAGCCAATTAAAAATGTAGGCGAAGTTAGAAGTAATATAGAAAAGAGTAAGGGAAGTACACCTAAAATTACTGATATTGATAGTGAAAATGGTAAACTTGCCATTACTTATTATAAATTACTTAAATCACTCGATAATAACTTATTTTTAATTGAATTTACTCCGATTACAGGTAGAATGCATCAATTGAGGTTGCAGGCTACATTGTTAGGTTGCCCAATACTTGGAGATGATAAATATGGCAATAAAGAAATAATGCCGTATAGTAAATATATGTTCTTGCATGCTAATAATATATGTTTATCTGAAAAGGTTTTTGGTAAAGAGATTAATTTAGAAGCAAAATTACCGTTTTATTTTACTAGATGTCTTACATAACTTGCTTCTAAAGGGTAATTTGGACAATGATCCGGTACCCGAATCCTCACGTACTTTTTTGTACGCTGCGGTTCTGCGTTCCGTGTCTCCTTCAAATTCCTCCTTATTAGCTGCATTATGTAAGACGTCTACTGATAAGTTTGTGGAGTGTTGAAGTTATGACTCGTGGATATCTTTTATTACTGCTTTTTTTAATTAATAATTGTATTAATTGTTTTGCAGATATACAGCAAAGAATCAATGAGGCAGAAAAAGAATATATAAGTAATAGATTTTTAAATGCCGTGTTTATGTTTGCCGATGATCATAAACCTTTATTAACCAGTGCTAAAGGAATCTTTGCTTTAAACGGTGAGCAATTAAAAGCAAATGAAATGATGCCTATTGCTTCTGCTACAAAGCCTTTTACAGCGGCAGGAATCTTAAAATTACAAGAACAGGAATTATTAAATATTAACGATAAAATCTATAAATATCTTGATCCGGAAATGTGGGGCGGAAAAGTGCCGGATTGGGCATATAAAATATCTATCCATAATTTATTAACGCATAGTAGCGGCATTGCCGAATATTTTAGTTTTGTTAAACTTGATTTAAATATGTCTAAGAAAGAGCTTCATAAGCAAATATTACAATTTGTTTCTTCTAAGCCTTTAGAAATATCTATAGGAAAAAAATTTAAATATAGTAATACTAATTTTGTTATACTTGGTATGATTATCGAAAAAGTAGCTAAAAAAGATTTAAGTAACTTTTTTTATGATGAATTTTTTAAACCTCTTAATATGAAATCTACTAGTTTTGCTTCATATAGTGAAGCCGCTAGAATCCAAAAAAACGTTATTAGTTCTAATTATCCGGTAAGATATTTTTTAACGCCCAATAATAGTAATAAACCTATATTTACTCCTGTAATAGCTGATTTTTTAGCAGTTCCTTGTGCAGATGGGGGGATAATCGACACCAAACGATCTAGTTAAATGGTACAGGGCATTAAATGAGGGGAAAATTCTTTCTAAGAAGTTGTATAAACTTATGACTACTAAATATTTTTTAGCAAAAGATATAGAAGGGCGTAAATCTTATATGGGTTACGGTATTTTCCTTACCGATCTTGATTCTAAGCATTTAATGATTCATTATATGGGAAAGGCCCTCGGAATACAAAGTGAAGCAGGATATGTTTTGCCTAATAATCTTTACTTTGCTATACTTAGTAATACTATGATTAAAATTCCTGAAGAAGGAAAAGATAAAATTGACATGAAAAATCCTTTAAATCAGCTTGGAATAATTTATTTCAGAGATGCAATAATAGGGGCAGCTATAAAAAATTAAATGCAGATAGTTACTTGGAATATTAATTCATTGCGTCTACGGATCGATTTATTAAGAAAATTAGCGCATGAACATAAGCCGGATATTATATTGCTTCAAGAAACAAAGGTGGCTGATTCATTATTTCCTCTTGAAGTTATTAAAAATATAGGCTATGAACATGTAATATATTCAGGACAAAAATCATATAACGGTGTTGCTATTATTTCTAAATTTCCTTTGAATAATGTTTTTTCTTTAGAATTATATAATGGTGATAAAAGGCATATAGCAGCTACTGTTAGTGATATAGAAATACATAATTTTTATGTTCCTGCCGGCGGTGATATACCTGATATAGAGATAAACTTAAAATTTAAGCATAAGCTGGAATATGTAAGGCTAATGCAGGAATGGTTAACCGTTAACCGTACTAAAAATGATAAAATTATCATTGTCGGTGATCTAAATATCGCTCCGCATGAGCATGATGTATGGTCTAGTAGGCAATTGCGAAATGTTATCAGCCATACTGATATTGAACGCTCATTATTGGTAGAGTTACAAAACTCGTTAGGTTTTATCGACAGTAGCAGGCATTTCGTATCGCTTGACAAAAAATTCTATACTTGGTGGAGTTACAGAAATATAGATTGGAAAAAGTCTAACAGAGGCAGAAGACTTGATCATATTTGGGTAAGTAATAATTTAAAAGATGCATTATTTTCTATAAATTTACTATCAGAAGCACGTGATTGGCTGCCGCCTTCAGATCATGTACCGTATTTTGTGAATTTTAATTTTGATGGTGTCATCCCGCGAGCTTGTAGCGGGATCCAATAAGAAATTTAAAAAGACTGGATCCCGTGATCAATTCACGGGATGACATCTGTTTCTAGATTCCCGCCTACGTGGGAATGACATAAGACTAAAAACATTAAGGAGTAATTAGTGGATATTAAGTTAGGAAAATATAAGCCGATAAAGGAAGAATATATAAAAAGCTTTAAAGATATGCTCCTACTGCGGCGTTTTGAAGAAAAATGCAGTCAGTTATACGGAATGGGAGAAATAGGCGGTTTTTGTCATTTATATATAGGTCAGGAAGCAGTAATTTCTGCAGTAGATATGGTTAAACAAAAAGGTGATAGCACTATTACTAGCTATCGTGACCATGCTCATATTATTTTAGCGGGAACTGAGCCTAAGTATGTTCTTGCCGAGCTTATGGGGCGAGCTACAGGCTGCTCAAAAGGCAAGGGTGGCTCTATGCATTTATTTGACGTACCGAACAAATTTTACGGTGGACACGGTATAGTGGGGGCTCAAGTGCCGATAGGTACAGGGCTTGCTTTTGCTGAAAAATATAATGGTACGAATAATATTTGTTTTACTTTTTTAGGTGACGGTGCCGTTAATCAAGGCCAGGTATATGAAGCCTTTAATATGGCTGCTTTATGGGGTTTATCGGTAGTTTATATTATCGAAAATAATGAATATTCAATGGGAACTGCCGTTGCCCGCTCAACCTTTATGTGTGATTTATATAAGAAAGGGGAATCGTTTGGGATTAAAGGATTTCAGCTAGACGGTATGGATTTTGAAGAAATGTATGATGGTACTAAACAAGCAGCAGAATATGTTAGAGAGACTAGTCAGCCGCTGATATTAGAAGTAAAGACTTATCGTTATCGTGGGCATTCAATGTCCGATCCGGCAAAATATCGCAGCAAAGAAGAAGTTGAGCAATATAAAGAGCGTGATCCATTAGTAATAATAAGAAAAACGATACGCGACAATAAATATGCAACCGAAGCGGATTTAAAAGAAATAGAGCAGTCGGTAAAAGAAATTGTAAAAGAAGCATTAGAGTTTTCAGAAAATTCGCCGCTGCCTGATGAAGGGGAGCTATATACGAATATTTGTCATACCGTAGCTTGACCACAGTATCCAGAAAAAATAAAAAAAGACTGGATCTAGCTCACAAGTCGCGGGATGACATTCGAGATTACTGGATTCCCGCTTTCGCGGGAATGACATCGAACATTTAATTTAAATAAAAAGAAAAATGCAAATAACGGTACGTGAAGCATTGCGTAATGCGATGCAAGAAGAGATGATACGAGACGACAAAGTTTTTGTCATGGGTGAGGAAGTTGCAGAATATCAAGGAGCTTATAAGGTAACTCAAGGATTGCTTGAGCAATTTGGTCCTAAAAGAGTAGTTGACACGCCAATAACGGAGTATGGTTTTGCAGGGCTTGCAGTTGGAGCAGCTTTTGCAGGACTTCGTCCGATCGTGGAGTTTATGACCTTTAACTTTGCTATGCAAGCTATGGATCATATAGTTAATTCAGCTGCAAAAACTCATTATATGTCAGGCGGGCAGGTAAAATGTCCGATAGTATTTAGAGGACCAAACGGGGCAGCAAGTAGAGTAGCAGCACAGCACAGCCAAAATTATACAGCTTGTTATTCCCATATTCCAGGATTAAAAGTAGTAGCTCCTTATAGTGCAGAAGATCATAAAGGACTTATGATTACGGCTATTAGAGATGATAATCCGGTTATTTTTTTGGAAAACGAGATTTTATACGGTCATAATTTTGACGTACCGGAAACAATTGAGCCTATTCCTTTCGGTAAAGCAAAAACTTTAAGAGAGGGTAATAGCGTCACTATAGTCACTTTCTCGATTCAAGTAAAACTTGCCCTAGATGCTGCAAATGTTTTACAGGATGATAATATTGATTGTGAGGTTATTGATCTGCGTACTATTAAGCCTCTTGATACTGAGACAATAATAGAATCAGTGAAAAAAACTAACCGTTTGGTTGTAGTAGAAGAAGGGTGGTTTTTTGCAGGTGTTGGAGCAAGTATAGCCTCTATAGTTATGAAAGAAGCATTTGATTATTTAGATGCTCCGATAGAGATTGTCAGCGGCAAAGATGTCCCTCTTCCTTATGCCGTTAATTTAGAAAAATTAGCTCTGCCTAGCGAGAGTGATGTAATAGAAGCCGTTAAGAAAGTTTGTTATTATAGTGTTTAGGGTTTACGTTGTATTTATGTCATTCTTAGCTAAAAGCGTTGTTATTGCATGGCTATAATGTTATTCCCGGCGTATGCGGGAATCCAGAAAAAAATAACCTTAGTACTAGTGAATTGCATATTAATTGACAAAATAAACCTAAAAAAACAAGTTTTTTATAGGTTTTACTGGATTCCTGTATAACGCCGGGAATAACATCGGGATCGCTGCAACAAGGCTGCTTTTAGCTAGGAGCGACCTTTTACTTCGCAGCTCTTTTACGGTCGTTGGGGTCAAGTAGAGCTTTACGTAGGCGAATAGATTTTGGGGTTACCTCCACTCTTTCATCATCTTGTATATAGCTAATTGCCTGCTCTAAAGTTAAAAGCATCGGCGGAGTTAGCCTTATGGCTTCGTCTTTACCTGCTGCTCTAACGTTGCTTAGTTGCTTCGCTTTTAGCGGGTTTACCTCTAAATCATTATCACGATTATGTTCGCCGATAATCATACCTCTATATACTTTATCACTAGGATTTATAAACATTTTCCCCCTTTCTTCTAGATTCCATAGAGCATATGTGACTGCCGCCCCGTCACCGTTTGATATAAGAACACCGTTACGTCTCCCCTCGATATTTCCTTTATAATCGGCATATCCGTGGAAAATACGGTTCATGATGCCTGTGCCTCGAGTTTCAGTTAAAAACTGACTATGGTAACCGATTAACCCTCTAGACGGTCCGATGAACGTAACACGGCTTTTGCCTCCGCCTGACGTTCTCATATCAGTCATTTCAGCTTTTCTAAGTGCTAAAGATTTTACGACCATCCCGACATAATCGTCATCAATGTCAACCTGAATTTCTTCCATCGGTTCTTGCTTATTGCCGTTCTCATCGGTTTGAAATAATACTTCAGGTCTACTGATAGATAGCTCAAACCCTTCACGACGCATAGTTTCGATTAATATACCTAATTGTAACTCACCACGTCCTGCAACTTGAAAAGCATTTTTCTCGGGAGCTTCGGTAACTTTTAGTGCAACATTACTCTCAAGCTCACGCATTAATCTATTACCTATTAGACTTAATGTAACTTTTGTTCCCTCACTTCCTGCAAGCGGTGAATCGTTAACGCTAAAGGTCATGGATAGAGTCGGGGGATCGATCGGTAGAGACGGTATGGCCTGCGTTACTTCGGGAGAGCAGATAGTATCGGCAACGTTGGCGTTTTCAACGCCCGCTACAGCAATAATATCACCGGCTTTAGCCTCATCTATAGCGATTCTCTCTAAACCTCTGAATGCTAATATTTTAGTAATTCGTCCGTTTTCAAGTAACTTATTCTCACGATTTAATACTTTAACGTTTTGGTTGATTTTAACAGTTCCGCTTTGTACACGTCCCGTTAAAACCCTACCAAAGAAAGAATTGTATTCTCTAGTAGTAACAAGCATAGAAAACGGTGCTTTATCGTCAGCTACGGGCGTAGGTACATGTGTTACTATGAGATCAAAAAGTGGCGATAAATCATCTGCTAAATTATCTAAAGGATTAATTTTATCATCAAATGTTAAAGAAGCTCTTCCTGCTCTACCTGATGCATAAACTATAGGAAAATCAAGCTGGTCGTTATTTACTTCAAGTGCTACAAATAGCTCAAATACTTCATCGATAACTTCTTTAATTCTTTGATCGTCTCTATCAATTTTATTAATAACAACGATAGGCTTTAAGCCGAGATTTAAAGCTTTAGATAATACAAATTTTGTTTGCGGCATTGGTCCTTCTGAAGCATCAACGAGTAACACAACACCGTCAACCATACTAAGTATACGCTCTACTTCACCGCCAAAATCAGCATGCCCAGGTGTATCAACGATATTAATACGTATATCGTTCCACATAAGAGCGGTGCATTTGGCAAGTATGGTAATACCGCGTTCACGCTCAAGATCGTTAGAGTCCATAGCACGTTCGGCAACCGCCTGATTAGCCCTAAAAGTACCGCTTTGTTTAAGCATGTTATCGACAAGCGTAGTTTTCCCATGATCAACGTGGGCAATAATTGCTATATTACGAATAGATGTCACCTTTAAAAATTCTCACAAGTTTACAATAGTTTTTCGTGTTATATACTAAAATACCAAAAATTGGAATAAAATTCTTGAAAAAGAAACTGATTTAACTACAGAATAAAAATTATTAGTAATTTTAAAACTTTAAAACAAGAGAAATTAATGAACGATAATATAGTACTATTTATAGTCCCTTTGGTGGTTAAAACCTCCATCTTCCAGATGGAAAAGCTTTAGCTTGCCATGTGCGCCATGATGCGTTAGCATCACAAGCACCATGAGTTCAATACGTCAGGAAATTACGTACTGTTTACTATAGTCG
>JAPYLE010000119.1 GCA_027293795.1 Rickettsia endosymbiont of Ixodes persulcatus | reverse complement strand
AAACCAACAAAAAAAATAATGCGGAAAGCTTTTAAAAAATTTTTAAAACGTAATAAATGCGTACTTAGTATAATTACTATTTTACTATATTGGTACTTGCGTTTTGTTTACTTTACTTCAAGGCAGAAATTTATATTTTACTCTTTTCAAAATTGATAAAGCAAGGTCACGCTTTTTCTGAAAATTTAAAGCATTAGGCCCTATATAATCTTGAGGACCGTTTAATGCTTCAATAGCAGCCATTTGACTTATTGAGCAAGGGTTTGAGGTGCTTTGCGACTGGATAATAGTCATTGCTTTGAGTCCGGCTATGTTTATAGGACATAGAAATATCTATGCTTTAATATCGCCGCATTTAGACGGGAAGATTTTAAACGATCTAGTAGGAAAATTCGGTTGCAGAGTTATAGTAGGCTCTACTAATAAAAATCCAATTGAAGCTTTACGCAATATTATAGGTAAGCTATCTCAAGGTGCAAATATAATAGTCACGCCGGACGGTCCTAAAGGACCGATATATAAAGTAAATAGCGGAATTACCGAAATTGCTTATAGATATAACAAAAAAGTTATTCCGATAGTAAGTAGTACCTCTAAATGTTTTAGACTAAAAAGTTGGGATAAATTAATAATACCCCTACCGTTTAGTACTATTAAAATCATAGTTGACTCACCTTTAGAACTCACAAATGATAAAATACAAAACTATATAAACCTTGAAAAACAATTAGCAAGCTTAACAGAGAACTTAAAGAAATGATGCTATTATATTACGCTTTAAGCTTTATATTATTACCTGTTTATTTTATCATAATTCTTATTCGTTTATTAATAGGTAAAGAGGATATAAAACGTATACAAGAACGTTTTGCTATCGGGAAGCATAGACAAAATAGCTCTTTCTTAGTATGGATTCATGCAGCTAGCGTCGGTGAATCTATGGCGGCTTTAACATTAATACATAATATAAGTAAACGCCACCCTGATGTTCGTTTTCTAGTAACTTCTTGGACAAAAGCTTCCGCTAAAATATTAAGTACTAAGTTACCTAAAATAGCCACTCATCAATTCTTACCGATAGATAATATTATTTTTACTAGAAAATTTTTAAGAAACTGGCAACCTAATTTAGGTATTTTTATAGAATCAGAATTATGGCCGTATGCTATTAATGAGGGAGCTAAACAGTGTAAATTACTACTAGTAAATGCTCGTATTTCCGATAAATCATTTAAAGCTTGGCAAAAAAGAAAAAACTTTTTTCAGCTTATCCTCAAAAATTTCAGTAAAATTATCGTACAAAGCGAGCGTGACCTACAAAAATTCAACAAACTTGGAGTATCAGATGTAATTAACCTAGGCAATATTAAATTTGCTAATGAAAAACTTCCGGTCAACCAAGAAGAGTTATCAAAATTAAGCTCATATTTAAACAATAGGCGAGTTGTGGTATTCGCCAACACTCACCTGGAAGATGAAGAAATTATTTTACCTATAATTAAAAGCTTAAAAGAGCAGTTTTTAGATTGTTATGTTATCTTAATTCCAAGACATCCTGAGCGAGTTAAATCAATTATTGATAACTGTAAGTCACATAATTTATCCGCTACCGCTAAGTCGCAAAATGATTTACCGGTATTAAGCGATGATCTTTATATAGTTGATAGATTCGATGAAATGGGGCTGTTTTTTTCCGTAGCTACAATTTCTTTTATAGGTGGCTCTTTTAAACAAGGCGGACATAATATTTTAGAAGCGGCATATTTCTCTAATTGTATTATATTCGGTCCCGATATGAGTAAAAACACCGATATTGCTAAAGGCGTACTGCAACATAAAGCCGCTATCCAAATCAAAAACGGTGAGGATTTACTAATTAAACTAAAATATCTATTTAGGTCTAATAATTCTCTAGAACTTAAAATTTATCGTGAAAATGCTTTAAAATTTGTTGAGAACAACCAAAAAGTCCTATATGAATATTTGAAAGTAATTACACAATTTCTTTGATAGTTAAGGTTAGTTAATAATAGGTAGGATTTTCAAAATAAAATTTGACTTTTGATTGCAATATAATTAAATAATCATATTCAATAACTAAGGAGATACTATGGAAGACCCGGATGTCATACGTGCTCGCATAAATGAACGGGCAGCAGAGGAACACGCAAGAAGAGAAAGAGCTAAAAAAATACGGAAAATCATCTGATAGTGGAGATGCAGAATTGGTTGGGACATTAATAGTAGTCGGTGGCATAGTGGCATCTGAAGTAGCAAAATTTCTAGGAAGAGCTGCTATAGAAGATGGAAAAATGGCAATAAAAGGAAGTAAAATTTCCAGTAAGACTGTGTAGCGAATGCTTATAAATTATACAAGGGAGATATCGAAATTGTAGATAGGGACAAGGATGGTAATATTATAGAAAAAGCACCGGAGCCTGCACCTACTGAACCTCAAGAAAATACTACTTTTTCTAAGAGAGAAAAAGTAAAAGAATGGATTAGAAAAGGAGTAAATTAGCTAGCGAGTTGATAACAAGTGCTTATAAATTAACTACTAGCACCACAGAAATAGTTAGTACTGATGAGACAGGTAAACAAAAAGTTATTATTACAACTCCTAAACCAACAATGCAATATATATCTTATAAAATGATCCCACTTATTCATGAGAAGCAGACTTACGGAGAAGTACGTGAAGATATTATAAACATTATAAACGTTCCACTAAAATATAAGTTTAATAACAAGATTATTGAAGTTACGGCATATAGAAATCTTACTTTTATCGATACTGTAAATCTAGGTGGTTCATTTCAATACAAATTCGCTTTAAGTAATCATGTTGATGAAAGAATGGAGAGCAATAAAGCTTGCTTTGAAATTGATTATGATGTAAACAGTAAATTACAAAAATTGGCTTTACCAAATTCTCCCGTATAGCTAGACCATAGGAAATAGGTACAGTTAAATAAACTTTAGTACGTGTTCTACAGCCATACTGATATCTTTGAATTGCCCCGTAACTTTTCTTATTTCGTTCTTAATCTTAAACCAATAATGTTCTATAGGATTTAA
>JAPYLE010000118.1 GCA_027293795.1 Rickettsia endosymbiont of Ixodes persulcatus | reverse complement strand
AACCTAGTATGTTTATTTACTCACTTTCTCTTTGCAAAAATCGATGAGTCCATATACGAAACTCCTGTTATTTTGATTTATTACTGGTAAAAAAATAGCATCAAAACAGATGTCTCTGTGCCTTTTCGTGGAGTTCTTGTTGGTGATGAATTAAAAGCTATCGAATACACAAAAATTCTTAAAAAAAGAGGATTTGCCGTAATAGCTGCGATGTACCCTACGGTAGCTAAGAATCAAAGTTTGTTAAGGATTGCGATTTCAGCTGCTCGTAGCAAGCAGGATATTTCATTACTTTGTCAAAACCTTAAGGAGGTTCTTTAATGATATTTCAAGCGGTATAAAAATATTCCTTCATCTCGTGATGGAGATTTTCAAGAGCAGAACCGCGATTCTCTTCGCTTCAAATTTGAAAAGTTTGCAGCTTCAAGTGTGAGTGCTATAAAGCAATTAAGTGCCAGTAGTAGAAAGACTTTTATCTTGTTTGGTGTAGAATAGAAAATTGTTATTAATAATTAATAAACTTAAAATGAGGCAAAGGATATGCTGTTTATTGTTTTTTTTAACCAAGAAAATACCACCTTTAACAATGAATATTTCTTAGAAAATAATACGAATGAGTCAACACAACCGCCTTTTCTGTTTACAGATAGTTTTAATTTTACCTCAGCAAATTCTACGCTAGATTTTTCTTTATTCGAAGACTGGTCTGATTTTACGCTAGCTATAAAAACTGATGTATTGATGGCAACCCTCTTAATGGAAGCGTTTCATTTATCAAGAAAGCAGGCTTTTATTCAAATAGAAAGCAATAAGTGGCAACTTGTAAATTTTTTAAATTTTTCTTCGAGCAAGGATTTAGAGCAAGCCTATAAAAAATTATTTTTTAGTCAGCAATGTCAAATTCATGTTGCATTTCTTATAAAAAAATATTTTATCGCTAATCCTCTAGAAAATACTGAAGAGATAAAAAATCAAGGTCTTAACTTACTTCTAGAAGAGCAAGTGCCCAATTTTTCTATTGAAGAGGCTTGTATTTATCAACTACAAGAA
>JAPYLE010000117.1 GCA_027293795.1 Rickettsia endosymbiont of Ixodes persulcatus | reverse complement strand
ATTATATGATTAATAGGCATATTGGTACACATGAGCCAGACATGATTTTGCACATACGGGTCGCATAAGCTTTAGCTTCATATGCGACTTCTAGTCGCTATAAAACAAACTTTCATCTGAAAGATGAAAGTGGTTGATTTTAATAAAGTACTTGTTAATATTTTTTAACTAAATATAATATGCCTTTATTATTAAGGAATGAATTATATGAAACTAAAAAAGATTATAATCTCTTGTATGAGTACACCTAAAGAAATTGAAGCAAAATATTCTGTATTAGATCAAAGAAAAGAAGTAGCACCCAATATTTATTCTGGTTCAGGGTATGAAAATCAAGAAGTAGAATTTAGCAATTATTCTGAGTTAGTTAAAAAAATTCAACAAGGAGAAATAACTTTAGAAGTTCTAGAAAATTTAAGAAAATTAAAAGCAGATGATAAAAAATCTTTTCTAGCAGATGTAGAAGAGAAGGTACCTAATAATAGGTTACATGAGCTTAATGGAAAAATAATGGGACATGCTTTAGATTTAGTTGATTCTAAAGACTCAGCTTTTTTACTGCGTAGAACAAAAGAGGATAGTATATTTCGAGATCTAATCTATTTAGAAGCAAAAGGAAACAAGTTTACTGTAAAAATTGATAAAAAAGGAAATCTAACAATTACTTTTTCTAGTATGGTACTTGAACTTTATAAGCTATTAATTAATAATTTTTATTTGAAAAAATTTAGAGACGATGAATTTCGAGAGAAAGCATATGAATTATACAAAGAAGATTTAAAAAAATTAGATAACACAAGTGAAGAGGCTTTAGAAAATTATTATGTTAAAAATAGTTTAGCACGAAGCATAATGTGTTTATTTGTGAGTAGAGATATTAGAGAAAGGGCTGTAAGTGAAGAATTACTTAAATTAGATACATTTAAAAAAGTATTTGAGGCAAAAAAAGCATTATACGGAGCTTCTGCTGATTCTAAATTATTAGTGGTTGATTATGTATTAAATGATGTAAAGGGTGTTTATATTAATAATTTAGTAGCTTCAAATATTTTAGATTTAGTAATGTATAGTCAATCAAATAATGAGACAATAGAATCAATAGAAATTTTGGGAAATAGCGAAGGTTTAGTATGACTTTCGAAATACTGTCTTAAAGTTTTAATTATAAATATAGCAAAAATATCTAGAAATTAATTTAACCTATAATTATTTAAATATTAATTATATCAGGAGTTTTGCACTTAGCAAAATTGCGTATCAGCTAGAAGCCATCTAATGTTGTTCTGAATTGATGTTTTTATAACTTCCCAATTTTGTTGATATAAAGTAATTTTTTTATTTATCCTTCTTTTGTTCTACGCAGTAAAAAAGCTGAGTCTTTAGAATCAACTAAATCTAAAGCATGTCCCATTATTTTTCCATTAAGCTCATGTAACCTATTAGTAGGTACCTTCTCTTCTACATCTGCTAGAAAAGATTTTTTATCATCTGCTTTTAATTTTCTTAAATTTTCTAGAACT
>JAPYLE010000116.1 GCA_027293795.1 Rickettsia endosymbiont of Ixodes persulcatus | reverse complement strand
AAGGTTTTGCTTTTATATCTCCTGTTTCCCATTTAAGAGTTTTCCATCTATATATAGTGTTACGACCTATATTGAATATTTTACATGCTTTAACAATTGAGAGCACATCATCTAGAGCTTTGAATAGTTTCATTCTTAAATCATAACTGTAACTGCTTGCCATAATTTATTTATAGTCCCTTTGGTGGTTAAAACCTCCATCTTCCAGATGGAAAAGCTTTAGCTTGCCATGTGCGCCATGATACGTTAGCATCACAAGCACCATGAGTTTAATACGTCAGGAAATTACGTACTGTTTACTATAGTCGCTATACAGTGTGGGGTAGACATTGTGTGTGCAAGGAAGTTACTGTAGGTCTAATAGTGGTAATGTAACGATTATATGATTAATAGGCATATTGGTACACATGAGCCAGACATGATTTTTGCACATACGGGTCGCATAAGCTTTAGCTTCATATGCGACTTCTAGTCGCTATAAAACAAACTTTCATCTTTCAGATGAAAGTGGTTGATTATTATTTATAACATATATATTAGCATAGTATGTACCTATTTACTATGGTCTAGCTATACTATAGAGAAGTGGAAAATAATAAAAAACATGGTAGTACATAATAATATTTTTTCCATGGCTCTTCATATTCAAGATTTAGAACTCTTTAAAAAAATATTGTCAATAGATGGGAAGCTTATTATCCAAGCACTCACTATGGACACTTTATATACCATGATATTATGGGCGATGGGAAATATAATTCCTTTTTTCAAGAATTATATAATTACTTAAATGATAATAAATTCACGATGAACTTCATGCCTAGTAATATTAACAAAAAGCATGGATATTACCCTTTTTATCAAGAAGTATATAATAAATTTTTAAATGAAAATATATTATCAATAATGATATATTTAGAAGATATTTTAGAAAAAAGATCTAATGATCAACCTCTACCGAGGATATGAAGACATTTTAGAATATTATTTAAAAACTAGAAAAAATTATGATAAGCCTAAGCCTGAAATAGAAAGAAGCAAGGATGGACCTAATTTAAATTATGCCGAATTGAATTTTTATGAAGAGTCTTTAGATTATTACTTAGAGGTTATAGGGCAATAAAACTTTCCTCTCACTTGACATTATACTAATAGGCAACTATCTTAAGCATAAAATTAAAATAGGGTATTTATGATAAGATATTTAATAGTTTTATTTGCTTCTATAGCTTTAATTGGCTGTACCGGTCAAAAAACTACTAAATCAAAAGAAGTAGTAGAACTTGACGGTGATCCAAGCTATGCAATTATGAAAGCAATAGATAATACTAATAGAAATATTGCTAATACTACTTCACAGCTTCCGAGTACTCCGGTTAGATAGGAATACTTGTTATTATTCCTTCCGCTAAAACTCTTAATTTTGAGTCGTTAGCTCTTAAGAGAAGTTACAGCTAAATCTCGATCACTTCAGACAAGATGTGAATTTAAGGGCAAGGCTGCGGAAACGTATAGAAGTACGTGAGCACAGGCTTGTCTAGAAAAATTCACATCTTGTCTGAAGTGATCGAGATTTAGCTGTAACTTCTCTTATGTTTCCTAAGTTAATAAAAGTTCTATTCCTTAAAAGTTTTAAAATAACTGGCGCACCCGAGAGGAGTCGAACCCCTAACCTTATGATCCGTAGTCATATACTCTATCCAATTGAGCTACGGGTGCTAAGCTTTAAGTAAATTTATATATTAAATTTAGTACTTAATTTCTAAGTCTTATTTCTTGTTGCTAACATACGAAGAAGCATATATAAAAGCATAGCATTTGTCAAGAAACATAGAGGGTTCTTATATTTCTCTAAATAATAAAATATAAAAAATTATAATTAATAGTTGAATTATCATATTATATATTGTATATAGAGGTTCATAAATTAACATGAGAAAAAAATGAATAAAATAAAATTAATGATAATTTACTTATTTTGTATTAATATGACCGCACAAGCAGACAATATATCGGAAACCGCTAAAAAAAAATTAGAGATAATTAACTCTTTAAATGTTGAGGAAAAATGGCAGAAGTAGTTATTTTGCGTATGCTGCGCAGCCTTAGGTCTTCCAAATAAGTCTCTACTTCCTCATCCTGAAAGCGATAAAGAATTTATACCTACTTTATCAAATAAGCAAGCTGAGTGGCTTGAAACAGATGGAATAAAAAACGGATGAAATTATATTAAAGCAGGAAATCGTGATGATAGTTTTATTCAAGCACAAAAGTTTGCTAATCAAGGATATTTTGTTGTATTCGTATATAAAAATGCTAATCCAAAAAGAGCAGGTCATATTGCCGTTGTAGTACCAAGTAGTAAGGATATAGAAAAAATAAAAATGAAGGACCGGACACAGCTCAAGCCGGTAATATTAATTTTTCCTGTAACTCTTTGAAAAAGGGTTTTAGGAATAAAAAAGATGCATTTAAAAACAACAAAATAAAATTTTATTATTATAAAATATAACAAAAATCAGTAAGGTATTGGCATTAAATTTCAAAGCGAACTTGTATAGCGTCATTCATAGAGCTTGATATGTGATGTTTCAATACAAGCGAATATTGCTGCATTCACCTGTACTCACGTACTTCCATACGCTCTTGCCTTAAATTCATCAAATCTTCCGCTTTATGAATTTAGCTGTACAGCATAGGTGAAGCTTATAAAATTTGGGTTAATACCTTATCGGTTGAAGAAAATTATCTTTCATGTTGTTGTGAATTATTCTTCTTAAAAGAAGGAGTGGATTTTGGGGATTGAATAGAGCTTTGAGTGATCGGATAATTTTTAAAAGTTTGTTGCATTTTTTTGATTTGTTCTATAGTTTTAGGTAAATTTCGAGATGGTTGACTTAACACTTCCTTAATGTTAGTTTTCTCAGCTCTATTAATTATAGGCTGAGTATTAATAAACGCTTTAACTGCCAGTTTTCCTACTTTTTCAGCTAAATATTCTTCCTTATGATGTGTCAACACTTTTCCGGACAGTTGTTCATGCACATTTTTGTATTTCTTCATATTGTACTGGTGATAGATAGTCATTAGAAGAATGCATTCTTATACGGTTATAAAATACCTCTATATATTCAAATATGGTATGTTT
>JAPYLE010000115.1 GCA_027293795.1 Rickettsia endosymbiont of Ixodes persulcatus | reverse complement strand
GTTCAATACGTCAGGAAATTACGTACTGTTTACTATAGTCGCTATTATACAGTGTGGTAGACATTGTGTGTGCAAGGAAGTTACTGTAGGTCTAATAGTGGTAATGTAACGATTATATGATTAATAGGCATATTGGTACATATGAGCCAGACATGATTTTGCACATACGGGTCGCATAAGCTTTAGCTTCATATGCGACTTCTAGTCGCTATAAAACAAACTTTCATCTGAAAGATGAAAGTGGTTGATTTATTGCAAGTATTGTTGCTGGAACATTTATAATGTTGTTCTTTATTACTTCTTTTTTTCCATTTATTTCTATTGTAGAAGTTTCGTTAGGATCAGCCTCAAATGTTCCTTTAAAAGCTTTTTTAAAATCTTTGCTATTAATATCCATAGGTTCTTTATCTGCTATTATTTGATTTTTTAACTGCCCTAGAACATAACTTTCTATATCCCTTATATCGTTTCTTGCACCACTAATAATTTCTTTAATTTGCTTCTCAGTAATAGGTGATTTAGCTGGTTGGTTGTCTTTCGACATAATAACGCCCCTAACTTATTATTTAATTCCATCAACAAGTTAATGTAAATTAAACTAAGTTAAATATTATTAAATTATTACTTAAAAAGCATAAGTTAAGATTTTTTATAGATAAGTTTTTGAGGGCATATTAGGTATTATTGTTGCGTGGAGCAATAACTCCGATGTCATACCGTGGCTTGACCACGGTATCCAAAAAAAATAAAAAGACTGGATCACACGATCAAGTTAGCTAGGATGACAGGGGTGGGATTGATCCGTGCAACAACGTTTTGAGTTGTTCGTTAGAGGTTTTAATATTTACGCAACAGCATCTATCCATGAAACTATTTCTGTGCTTCCTGCTAGATCTACCGTTTCACTGTAACTAGGTAAATTATACAGGAGTTTTGCACTTAGCAAAATTGCGTATCAGCTAGAAGCCATCTAATGTTGTTCTGAATTGATGTTTTTATAACTTCCCAATTTTGTTGATATAAAGTAATTTTTTT
>JAPYLE010000114.1 GCA_027293795.1 Rickettsia endosymbiont of Ixodes persulcatus | reverse complement strand
ATTAGGTTTATGACCATATAATAGGTTAATTGTTCGAGAGTTCAATGTTATTTCAAAAGTGCATGAATTGTACTTTAACTAACTCTAAGCTAATATCTTAACAAATTGTCTGGAAAACTTTCGACAAATCAACATATTCTTTGGGGATACAGGTTGACATTCCGGCGAAACGTACATTATTAAGAGTAGAAGTCGGCATAGTCAGTGTCTGAGCATCTGATAAAGATCGCCTACAGATTTTGCCTTAGAGATATCATCACCGGTAATAGTTTGGCCATATTCTGTGTCGAACATGACGATAACACCAAGGGCAGCAAGCGAATCCCACTCCGGCAAATCCTTAAGCAACGTATCCATGGTTACTTCTACAGGATTCTGGAAGTCTGTCACAGACAGGAAATTCGCAAGAAAGGTCTCCTTACTCATTCAATACCTACTAATAGTTTGTCTTTTGCTAATAAAATGGCTTATAGTAAATTGTGTAAGAATACGAACCGATTCATAGTGTGTAGAGTTTGAGTATTTTAATCGGTGGTACAATACAACTTTTGAGAATTGAATTTACTTATAGCATTGATTATTTAAAAACATATCTAAACAATCCACTAATTCTCTTAATTATTTGCTATCTTAAAATCTTAACTAAAGTCATTATCTCTCTTACTTCTATATTGAAATTATTAAGTTATTATAATTCTGTTCTAATACGAACACAGAGCTAATTCTATAAAACTTAATACTAAAATGCAAATTTATTTATTAATTGTAGAAGTTCTGACTGTATTGAGTTTTCAAAAATATCACATCTAGCTCTAAATTAACCATTAATTAGATAAAATTGATTATGACTTAAAAACATTTTTTGTATAATAAAGGAATGCCGTATAATATAAAAAAGTTTGTTTAATCTAATTAAAGTACGAAGTAATTTATGGATAACAAAAACGAAAGAAAATTTTTTTTAGCTCACAGATTAGAATCTGTACATGATGATCTATGCAAGGCCAAATCCGTAGGCAATCTTTATCAGATGCTCAGACACACTGACTATGCCGACTTCTACTCTTAATAATGTACGTTTCGCCGGAATGTCAACCTGTGTTCCCAAGAA
>JAPYLE010000113.1 GCA_027293795.1 Rickettsia endosymbiont of Ixodes persulcatus | reverse complement strand
ACAGATAATATTATTATTTAAATCATTAAATTTAACATAATCTTTTCTTGTAGTAATTAAAGTAGCGTTATGCTCTTTAGCTAACGAATATAAATTTTCTAAATCTGCTTGTAAATAATTATAATGATCAGGAAAAATTTTTAAAAAAGCTCAGATATTTAATTGAGTATTTTATCGTTGTTATATTCCTTAAAGTAATAGGCATGTTCAGTATAGATAAAGCAGCGGATATTTGTAGTTTTATAGCGAGAAAAATCGGTATATTATTTGCCGTTAATAAAATTGCTAGAAGAAATATTCAAGTAGTATTCGGTGATATGTGTGATGTTAAAAAAATCATAGATCAAACTTGGGGTAATTTCGGTAGATTTATCGGTGAATTTGCATATGTTAACAAGATGGATGAAGCCGAGTTAGAGCGTAGAATCGAAATAATCGGCATAGAAAATATTAAAAAACTTGAAGGGCAACCCTTTTTATTATTTAGCGGTCACTTTGCGAATTGGGATATCGGTCTTAAGCTTCTTCATAAATTTTATCCAAAATTTGCCGTAGTTTATCGTAAAGCAAATAACCCATATGTTAACAAGTTGGTTAATGAAAGTCGTGCTGGTGACAAATTAAGACTTATACCGAAAGGTCCTGAAGGTAGCAGAGCTTTAGTTAGGGCTATCAAGGAGGGTGAATCTATTGTTATGCTTGTTGACCAAAAAATGAACGACGGAATTGAGGTACCTTTTTTAGGATATCCTGCTATGACTGCTAACGCTATCGCTAAAATTGCATTGCAGTATAAATATCCGATTATACCTTGCCAAATCATTAGAACTAAAGGCAGTTATTTTAAAGTAATAGTTCACTCACAATTGGTGTTTGAGCAAAGCGGTGATAATAAAGTCGATTACTATAATATTATGCTTAATATTAACCAAATACTAGGAGAATGGGTTAAACAAAATCCTTCTCAATGGTTTTGGTTTCACAATAGATGGAAGAAGTATACTCGATGAACTTCAAAAATTGGCTACGTCGTTCACAAGGCGAGGAACACAGCGTATACTTAATACCTGAGTACCGCAGATCTTGTGAACGACGTAGCCAATTTTTGAAGTTCATCGAGTATACTGAATTTTCATTTTACTTCGGAGCAATCTGCTATAGTTTTGAAATTGTACTTAATTTTTCAAGTACCTCTTGAGCGTGATTTTTAGCATTTACCGATCGCCAAATATGTTTAACGATGCCTTCCTTATCAAGTAAAAACGTAGCTCTATCAATGCCCATATTTTTTTACCGAACATTGATTTTGCTATCCATACCCCTAATTGTTCACATAAATTTGAATTTGCATCAGAGGCTAATGCAAATCCCAAACTATATTTTTCTTTAAATTTATCATGGGAGTCAAGCTTATCTTTAGATACTCCGATAATTACTGTATTAAGTTTATCAAATTCCGGTTTTAGCTTGTTAAAATCTTGTGCTTCAATAGTACATCCGGGTGTATCGTCTTTTGGATAAAAATATAATACTACAAATTTTCCTTTTAAATCCGATAGTTTAATTATTTTATCTTTACCTATGTGTAAAGATAAATCAGGAGCTTTTTTCTAGTTCTAATGTCATAACATCCTCAAATTCATCTTATATAATAAATATTAAATATATATTTTTTGAAATTGCTTTTTATAATTATATTATTTATGATTCTGGTATATAGTACCTAAGTTTAATTTTTATTAACTATTTTCAAAAAGAGGTTTTATGAGAACTATAGGGGAAGCACTTGAAGAATTACATAACAACCTTAGAGGTTCTGCTAAAATTATTATTGCTGACTTTAATAAAAAATGTCATGAAGTGGCGGATAAATTATCTGTCAAAATTAATGATTTGGAGAAATATGCTAAAGATAGTAAAGATCATTCTTTAGAAATTATAAAAGAGCAATATAAAAATTTAACGAAAGAGTTTCAGGATTATCAAAAAATCAAGGATGATAAAGTGGAAGAATATAGACAAAATCTTGTAAAAAAACTGGATGATTTAAGTAAGAAGATTGAACAATATAACAATAAACATAAATAATTGGAGAATATAATGAAAAAAATCTTAATAACATAGGGGCTACCGCTGCCTTATTATTGACGCCTAACATTTTTGCAGATTCCCCTCCTAAGGACGAAACACAAGAAAATGAAGTGCAAACTTAAGAAGTAGCTACAAGCAGTACAAAAACAATTACTGGAAACTTACAGGAATTAAAAGACAATTTAACAAACCCAGCACAAATGGGTGCCGATAAATTTAATCAGACCTTAAGCAATACTTATGATCAGATAGCACAAAGCGTTGCAGAGATGAAAGAAAATATGAAAGATCAGAAAGATAAAAAAAATGAAGAACTGCAAAAATCTATAGATGATATAAAAGTAAAGATAGAAAATTATAAAAAAGCGGGAAGCAAAAAGCAAGAAAAAATACGTCAGCACCTTGTTGATAAATTAGAAGAGCTAAATAAAAATATTAATGAATATAATAAAGAAAAAGCAAATTCGTAATTTTGAGTGTATGACACCCAGGGCTTTTTTCGATCCATGCAACAAAGCCGATCGAGTTGTGGGATGACAATATACCCTTAAAAAATCATTATTATTTATGACTATTACTAAAGAAAGAATTGCAGCTATGTTAAGCTCCAAATTAGGTTTTCAAATAATTTATGTGAAGAAATAGTTAATACGGTTTTTTCTAACATTTTAGAAGGCGCCAAGAAACAAAAATTAACCTTAAAGAATTTCGATAGCTTTGAGGTTAAACAAAAAAATCCACGCCCCGGAATAAATTTTCATACTCAATCACTGGTAATTATAGAATCAAAAAAGAATTTACGTTTTGTCCCTTCTTCCAAATTAAAAGCTTTAATTAATGAATCTACTCGATGAACTTCAAAAATTGGCTAACGTCGTCCCACAAGAGCTACAGTGCTCACGTATTAAGTATACGCTTTGCTCCTCGCCTTGTGTATTCCTTGCTCTTTTTGAAGTTGATCTTCGTATATAGTACTTTTCATTTATTCGGAGTATATGACAAACAATAAACTAACAAAAAAATATTATTCTGCTAGTGAGGTGAATGATACTCCTCGCAGCAGAGCTGCGAGGTATCTAAAAAAGTTTTAGTTGCTTCTGATGAAAAGCTTTATATGATGGTCGATCCACCCCTTGATTCTTTACATAGTTGCGTAATTTTTTCTCATCTCCATGTTTTCCAACCGTACTCATAAAATATCCATTAGTCCAAAATTCGGTACCCCATAATTTATTTTTTAAGTCAGGAAATGTCTCAAACATTTTCTTAGCTGTATAAAAATAATAGTCATTATGTTAAAAAATCTATTAAAAACTAAACTTTTTTTAGTTATAGTATCTCTAATTGTATTTATTACTTTAAAAATTCTTGGATATTTAATTACCTCATGAAGATACAGTTTTGTAACTATTTGATTTACGGATAAGTTAGGTTCAATAATTATCGTTTTATTTCGCAGGAGTATACTACTGTTATAGTAAATTGGTTTGTGTTATTAATTTTGTTGCTCATTGGTCATCTAGTTTTAATATTTAGTAATTAAAATATTAAAACTATGGATTTATTTAGCAAAAA
>JAPYLE010000112.1 GCA_027293795.1 Rickettsia endosymbiont of Ixodes persulcatus | reverse complement strand
TACCTGCACCGTCCCATCATCACTTCCCGCCACGACCAATTTCCCGTCTTTTCTAAATTCCGCACTTCTAGCCGTAGCTTTAAATCTCGACATCGTAAACTTTAACCATAGCATCCAATCCACCCGTCAAGACCCTCCCTTTAGTCCCATCAAAGCTAGCACAAGTAATAGTCTTTTGATGATTACTCATTGCTCTAACACATTTCCCCATATTCAAATACCATACTCTCAATATAGGTCCTCCCACAGAAACAGCAACTCCACCCGTAGGGAATGCCAAAATATCCTCAACAGGAGCTCCACCATGTCGCATCGTCATTGTCGTTGATGATCCTGATGGTAGTCTGATATCGTGTAGACGGATCGTTGAGTCGTAGGAACCTGATAAGAGGAGGTGAGGGGATGTTGGGTGGAATAAGGCGGAACGGACGTAATCGGTATGAGGGGTTAGGGTTGTTATACATTCTTGGGTCGAGAGGTCCCATAGTTTGACGGTCGTGTCGTCAGAGGCGGATAGGACTTGGGGTGTATGGGGAGAGAAGTGGGTTGTGTGGACCGGCCTGAGTGTTAGCTTTGATCTTGGTTGACGAGATTTGATTCAGTGTTTTGGCAGGAACTGAATTCAGGCAGGCAACACTGGTCCCTTATATTATGTCCACCGTTGAATCCTCATTTCCGAGTAATCACTTCGCCCGATATTCCCGAGTGATTCGCCCATTCACGCCTTCACAGTCCACCCCTCCACGACACTTTCTCAACCACAACACTTGCTCAACCTCGACCACCCGCGGCCTCGGGTACACAAAAGTTGGCCTCCGGCCTGAGATTGATAACTCACTGCTCATGCCCTGTGAACGTCCTCAAAATAGCCCTACTGCCCACATCAAATACCTGCACCGTCCCATCATCACTTCCCGCCACGACCAATTTCCCGTCTTTTCTAAATTCCGCACTTCTAGCCGTAGCTTTAAATCTCGACATCGTAAACTTTAACCATAGCATCCAATCCACCCGTCAAGACCCTCCCTT
>JAPYLE010000111.1 GCA_027293795.1 Rickettsia endosymbiont of Ixodes persulcatus | reverse complement strand
CTAAATGATAAATAAGTACTGTAACATTATGGCTCTTATGTATGTACCTACTCTCTTCCATCCATACATCATATCACGAAGCAAAGCTTCGGGGAATTAAACCCTAAGAGATTAATAATACTGTTTTTGTTATAAAATTAGTGAGAAAACACAAGTTTCGAATTAAGGTAGTGTCTTTACAGTATTAGAAAAAAGTTTATAGGTTATTGAAAAATAATATAAAGAATATATTGATGGATATGACTGATAAGATGATGTTAATGAGACGCTGTTATATTTTTATATGTGTAGCAAGATTAGTTTTTAATACTTATATCCATACTCCACCCTCTTAATTCTGTATTCGACAGCCAATCTCTGTATCACATGCGAGTAGTTATTACGCACCCAGTCAGCCATAAACCTTGTTGGCATCATAAGTGTTATTGTGCTAGTTTCCTTGCTCTCATTAGCTACAGCTTTTGAAAACCATGCTGTATATATAGCTTCTCCTAACTCTTCTATTAATCCTTTCCTGATAGAGTGCCATGAAGTATTTGTATGTATCATGCTTAACAGTTTCCCATCTGGTATTTTAGCGAAAGTAGAGATTTTAGATACATTAGACTGTTCTCTTGTATCATTATTTTTTTCTTTAGCTAAATTTTTGTTTTTTTCTTGTTCTTCTTTCTTCGCCACTTCCGTACTCTCTTTCATCTCATTAACTACCTCCTGCACATAATAACCGTTCATCCCATATACTGCTTCTAGTTGCTCACCTAAGATCTCTATTTGCCGCTCACTTAAAGCTAGGTTACTTGGAATTAACGCAGTTATAAAACTATTATCGTAGTTTGTCTTAAATTCTACTTGTGTCAGTATCTCGTACGCTGTCTTAGAGCTAAATCTTCCCGCTGTCTTCTTCTTGACCTGCATTTCTTTACTAGTATCAAATGAGTTTTCTATTTGGCTTAGGAATCTTTCACATTCAAGTAGGTTTTTCTCTTCGGTGTTTATATTGCAGCTAAACCTAAATGTTGTGTGATTAACTAACGGTCCTTGATGCTTCTCGTTCTTTAGAATTTTCTCCATGTAGCTTAAAAATGTGAATTTGTTTTTAAATCTCTTCTCTGGATATTTGATATACAGTTTTAGCAGTAACTGATTCACAAAGTTAGTGTTAAATTCTCTGTTTGCTTTAAAGTTAAGCATATCTACATCGTTTGATGAGAGAGGGTAGAAATGTCTTAGTTCTTTAGTGTTATTTTGAGGCTCATGTTGTTCAAAGTCTATTGATATTTCTTTTTCAGATATATCTTTGATGGCTTTTGTAGCAGACTCAGAACTACTACTAAAGCAAGATTGCTTATTACTTGGTGTTTCAAGATATTCTTGCTTGCTGGTGAGGTTTGTCCTATCCAAAAAATCGTACTGAGTGGTATCATAGTCTATTGGTTTTGCCTTATAATTCCTAAAAGAATCATCTAAAAAAAAAGAATTATTATAAGATTTAGATGGAAACAAGCTTTGCTCGTTTCCAAAAAACTCTTTTTTAACATTTTCTTTTGATTGAAGATTATCTGAAAGATTATTTACAGATAAATTCAAAGAATTTGCATCTATATAATCTATACTATTCTTTAATATAAAGTCTTTAATATATAATTGACCAGAATCAGTGCAAGGAGGGTCATATTTAGTGCATCTCCTTTCTTTAAAGGATTCTAAGGCTTTATTGTTATTATACTCTACCTTAGTTTGATTGCTAATTACTGCTTGTTGTTGATCTTTTGGATCATAATTATTTATTGCAGTAACACCAAGTAGTGATATTTGCCATAAAGATTTACTGGCTCTACTGTTACACTCTTCTGTATCTTTTGCAAAGAATCTCTTTTTAGAGATAAGATTATTATCTTCTAAATCTCTTAATGCTTTAGAAAGACTATTTCTGTGTAATTTAAGCTCTTTCTGTAATTCCTGATAAGAAGTAATGAAGGAATATAAATGATGAGATAAAACATCATCAGGATCGTACTTATTAGCAGCAGATTTATAAATCTTAATAAAGAGAAAAATCATTATAACTTTAGATGTTGCAGAAATGCTACAACTAGAATTTAATTGCTTTAAGAATTCATAAGGTACTCTTATAAACATCTTAGTTTTTTCAAGATGTTGTCTCTTATCTTCTAGAGTAGGTAGATAGATTCGATCTTTAGAGTGATGTATTTTTGTATTATCTATATCACCTAGATTAAACCTATCAGGTTCATATTTAAGATTATTAAAAACCTTATCAGGTATTGTTGTGGTAATAGTATTGCGTTTATTTTGTCCTTGATCGTTCTTATCTCTATAGATAATGAAATATCCTTTATCTTCTAAGGATTTCTGAAGCATAAATACTTCAGATTTAGAGCAAGATAGTCTTTCTGCCCAGCTTTTAGCAGGCAAAGATATAGATCTATTACGTCCTTTATTGAAGTTAATACAAGCAAGAGAATCAGCTAAGATATAGTATATCTTCTCAAGAGAAGATAACTCTTTGCTTGATAGTATATGAGATAAGACGCATCCAGTTATTGGGATGTAAGACTTGTTATAGTCTTGTTGATGATACCTATGTACACCAACATTGCCACTTGTCGAATGAAGTGGATAAAATAATTGCATTTTATGCTCCTTTTATGGAGCTAAGTACCTAAAACCCTTGACTTTTTATGTAAGAAGGTGTACCATAAACTTGTAAAGCCCCGCGAAAGCTTTTATAACTTGTTAAGTTCTGGGATGTTTAGTTCTAGGACTTAACCCTTTATTTGTTATGCAAAATAAGTTCATAAAATAGAACCTAGCACAACAAAAATCATTTATCTACTCTTTTTCTAAAAAACAAGGACAAATGATCATATAGTAAAATATTATGATCATTAAAAAATTGTATTATCTCAAGTTCTTTCTGTTCCCCAAAAAGCGTTAAGTGTTGCTCATTTTGGTGCTTTTCGGCTTCAATTATTACTGATCTATTCATATTTAATACTTTAGCAAGCTGGGCCTGACTAATATTTAGAATGCATCGCGCACCTTTTAACTGAAATCTAGTTATTGTGTGCTCTGTTTTATTATTAATTAGATTTTGTGGTTTATATTGAATACTAAATGGATTAGGAAAATAAATATTATTGCAAGAGAAAAAATGAATTAGTGCTGCATTATGTTTTGGTAAAAAATCACGTGTTTTATTTAGTTCTACTTTACTGATTGTAGTTTTACTAACATGCAATAATGTCGCAATGTCGCGCACTCCTAAATCTAATATATTCCGAGCAACTTTTAACTGCAGAGCTGTTATATACATCATGTCCCATAATTAAATATTTAAAGACTTAGCAATACAATCACGTATTATTGCACTAACGGATTTTAATGAGCTCTTTGTCCGTTTATTATGTCTAGAGATATCCTCTAATTTGAATAAAACAGAAGTAGGTAGTGAAATTGTAGTACGTACAAGAGAATCATCTTTTTTTGCATAGCCATAAGGTTTATCTGCTAATTCCTTTGCTAAGTTCTCTATTTTTTGTTGAGAAATCTGCAATGGACGTTTTTTTAATGCCATAATCAGAACACTTCTTTAATTAATTCTAGTACTTCATTTTTAGCTTGTAAATTGTTATATTCTATTACTGCTTTCCCTAAAGGCATCACATCTCTATATATTTTTCGGTAATAACAACATGTATTTAATAGTTTCAGCTGTGGAAAATCGCTAAGATAATCAAAAAATTCTTTCCTCTCATTTGTTCTTACTGTTGGGTTTGTGCTAGCCATAGTGTGTAATATATAAGATGATAGTTTGGGATTAATATCTTTGACTCTTATGATCTGTTCCTGTAGTTCAACTATCGTATCTAAATCTAATTGACTAGCTTGGTGAGGAGATATTAGCACATCAGCAACACTTAATCCTGTGATCATTTCCCTACTATTACGTCCAGCAACGTCGACAATAATGTAATTAAATTTTTTGTCTAATTCTTCTAATGTAGTAGAAATATTATCATATTTTTCTATCAAAGTAACTGATGGCGTAAGCTTTGCTTCTTGTCTATCTTGATGCCAACGTGATGATGATCTTTGGAAATCAGCATCGACTAAACACACGTCATAATTACTATATGCAAGTGCTAATGCAATATTAGTGGCAGTAGTTGTTTTACCTGTACCACCTTTATTACTTCCTATAATTACAATCATAAAAATTTTTTATTGAGTATTAAAAACTAATCTTGCTACACATATAAAAATATAACAAGTTATTAATAGTATTATACTTCATAAAAAATAATTATTCAATCATACATATTAATTCATAAAATCATCAATCATTTTTCATAAAAAATAATTATTACTTCATAAGTATGAATTTTTCTTGACACAGTAAAATATATTTAATAAAGTAGAAGTATGAGGTAGAGGAAGAAATACTAAAGTAAGTATTAAGACTTGTGTCTTATAAAAAGAAAAACCAGTAAACACAAAAACTTTGGACGGTTCGTGTTTACTGGTAAATGCAATAACCCATAAATAAATATGAGGTTATAATGATTATAACACATAATGTATGTGATGGCAATAATAGTAGAGTAGCGCATGCTCATTTTTCTAGTCCCCGCAAAACTTTAGACTCCATCAGCTTTCATAATTCTAGCAGACTACAAGAGTTAGTCCAAAAACATCATTCACAAAAAATAACAAAACCTAAAGCTGCAAGATTAGTTCACACATCTCATGACCTAGATACTACTGGTTTTATAGATCAAGCAAATAATACAGACAATATAGTTCATAATAATCAATCTTTATCGGAATTATTCACCTCTAAAACAATCACAGTATTAATAACATTTTTAAAACTCAGCAAATATGACGATGAGTGGCTAAAGCTAGGGAAGCAACTACTGTTACTGAAAAGACCTACAGATAAGCAAAGGTACTATAGATCTGCGTTGTCTTGTTTTAAATCAGCAATCAAAGCCCATCCTGATTAATCACGTAGCATATTACTTTAGCGGCATAACTTTGTGTTTGCTTGCTTGTTATGACGAAGCAGTAAAGATGTTTGATTATAGTCTACGCTATAACACAGAAGAAATAACCATACGCATCAAGTTAAGCCATAATTGTTAATAATTTTAGTGTATTTAAGGAAGATAATCTGGTTTTACGATATTTATCTTTCAAAGAAAATTTTTGGTTAGGCGGATTGTTATTCACTTACTAATTTAGCTGCCAATTTAAATAAATCAGGAGTTTCGCACTTAGCAAATAATATGTTAATCTAACAAAAAAGAGTTTTAGTTAAGATGGCAATATCAAAATGTATCAAAGACTTATATAAATCATTTTTACAAGCAAGTATAGTAAGATATAGTGGTAAAGCATTATCTGAAGTAAGTCCAATAAACCTATCTCACGATAGTGCTAGTCGATGGTTAAATAGTAAGGATTTCCGACCTAGCGGGATCTACAGAGAAGTATCAACATAT
>JAPYLE010000110.1 GCA_027293795.1 Rickettsia endosymbiont of Ixodes persulcatus | reverse complement strand
AACCCCTTGCTGGACCATAAGGTTTTGCTTTTATATCTCCTGTTTCCCATTTAAGAGTTTTCCATCTATATATAGTGTTACGACCTATATTGAATATTTTACATGCTTTAACAATTGATCCCTCTTTCCTTAGCTATAGCGTAAGATATAGTGGTAAAGCATTATCTGAAGTAAGTCCAATAAACCTATCTCACGATAGTGCAAGTCGATGGTATATTTTGATCTTGCCATCTTAACTAAAACTCTTTTTTGTTAGATTAACATATTTTTTGCTAAGTGCGAAACTCCTGATCTTAATGCATTTTCAAGTTGACAATTTTTTACTTAATTCATAATATCTAGGCTCAATTTGATAAAGGTAAAATTTATGCGTTCAGCATATAACTTCTATATTAGTAACTATAGCTTTCTTAACAAGTGCTTGTAATACAATGCAAGGTGCAGGTCAAGATACGCAGCTAGCCGGTAAAAAACTTGAAGATTCGGTAGAAAGAAATAAACCTAAAAAAGGTTGCGGTTGCCATTAATATACTTGCCGTGCTTTGTTACATGGCTTTAAAAAGCCTTTAATGTCATTCCCGCGGAAGTGGGAATCTAGTAAAACATATAAAAAACAAGTTTTTTATATGTTTATTTTATCAAATATGTAATTTTTTTACCAGTATTAAGGTTATTTTTTTGGATTCCCGCTTCCGCGGGAATAACATCGACAGCCTAGCAACAAAGCATATAGCTGCCCGCAATGACGTAAGTAAGTTACTCTACTTACTCTCATTCACCAATTTATATATCTCTTTCTTACTATAAATATTTTTGAATTTTTCATAAGCAAGTTCGGTAGTGGTTTTGCTACTTAAGTTTCTATTTAAACAAAATTCTATAAATTTTTCTAAATCAACTTCTTGTTTTTCTTCTTTTTCTTGTAAATTTCCTGAAATCAATAATACTATCTCACCTTTTAAAATATTATTTTGATAGAACGCTATTATTTCATCTATATCCCCTGTTTTTATTTCTTGATACAGTTTAGTTAACTCACGAGCCACACATATTTCTTGGTTTCCTAGTATTTCTTTAGCTACTGATAAAGTGTTTATCAAACGAGGAGCCGTTTCAAAAAAAATCAAAGTAGCCTTAAGATTTACTAGCTCAGAAAAAACCTTTTTTTTACTTTCTGTAGTTTTAGGTAAAAAACCGTGAAATAAAAATCGATCGGTAGGGAGAGCCGATAAAGTTAGGGCAGTAATCGGTGCAGATACCCCGGGTATCACGTCTATATGACAGTTGAGCATACGTAAATCTCTACTTAACTTATACCCTGGATCAGAAATTAAAGGAGTTCCTGCATTGGAAATTAAACTTACTATATTACCTGCTTTTATCAGACTTATAATATGTTCCCTATCTTTCTTGTCACTATGATCATTATAAATTTGTAATTTTGTATGCATGTCATGTTTTGCTAGCAATTTTTGTGATATTCTAGTATCTTCACATAAAATAATATCCGAATTTTTTAAAGTTGATATAGCACGAAGCGTTATATCTTCAAAATTGCCTATCGGTGTTGAAACAATATATAACCCTGGTTTTAAAATCATAATTTTTAAATTTTAAGTAATATTATGGCTAGTATAAAACATACACTAAGAATTATTCTATCATTTTTTTGTTTGATATATTTATCGTCGTGTCAAACTCCTAAAGAAGAACCTATAAGTTTCCCTAAAAAAGAACAAAAAGAAATTGAGATTGCAATTTTAATGCCAAATCAGGGTCCTGATAGTATTGCAGGTAAACAATATAAAGATCTGATTAAAATGGGGCTTAATGATGGGATAAAATCTTACATACATGTTACGTCTTATGACGGCTCGGACGAAAAAAACGTTTTAGCCGCTATGGATAAAATAGTAGCACGTAAAACTAAGATTATTTTAGGTCCTCTATATTCTAACTTTACTTCATTGATAGCCGAAAAAGTAAAAGCTAATGATATTATCATAATAACTATGTCAAATAATCCGGCTCTTGCAGAAGATAAATTATTTGTATTCGGTCATGCACCTTTAAAACAACTGATACGCATCATTAATTATTATGCAAGTAACGACCATAAAGATTTTATGGCATTATTACCTAAAGGGAAACATTCCGGGACTATTAGTCAAGTAATACAAAATATATTGATTCAGAAAAATGCATCATTATCACGCACTGAATTCTATGAGAATAATCCTGAATCTATAGCAAAAGCTGTAAGAAATATTTCAGACAATACCGATATTATAAATGAACGTAGCGATACTACAAAACCGGTTATTTATCTATCGGACGATCCAAAAAATTTAAACCTACTTGCTGATAGTATTCGTAAATATAATTTAGATAAAAAAGCTATTTTAATCGGTGATAATCGTATTGATATCGATTACCCTGAAAATATCGATATTAGCTTTACCGGTTCTTTAAATTTACTCAATAGCAACGTTCCGGATAGGGCAAAAAACTTGGGTATTAACCATATGGGTTTCATGCATCTTCTTGCTTATGATTTAGGTCGTATGACTGCAAACTATATAAGCAACGAATTTGTGTCTGAAAGATTTTTAAATAGAATCAACAGTAGACAGCCTTATATAGGTTTATCGGGTAATATTCATTTCATCGATGGAGTAGCTCAGAGACAGTATGATATTATTAGGAAAGAGAATGGTGTATATTCCACTGTATCAGGCAATTAGGGAGTTATTGCATGGCTCTAAAAAAGCGTTCCATGTCATTCCCGCGAAGGCGGGAATGACATCGGGCTTCATGCAACAAAGCACCACCTACGCAGGAATGACAATAAAAATTAATTGTTTCTTCTGTCATTATCATTGCCGTCGTCTTTCATGCCGTCTTTAAAAGCTTTAAGACCTCTGGCAAGATCGGACATGACTTGCGGTAGCTTACCAGCACCGAATAATACAAAAATAATTAATAAAACTATTAATAAATGGCTAAAACTCATGCCCATGATATTTATTATTGTGCGAGTTAAAATCTTATTATAAGATTTTAAATAAATTTAATCTAGTATATTTATTTAGAAAAATGTTCACTAAAAAATGGTTCTCGGAATTTTTTGTTACTTTTTTTTATATTGGGGAAATTAAATATTGCCCTGGCACGTTTGGCTCGCTTGCCGCTTTCCCTCTAACTTACTTCTTAATATATTTTATTATTAATAATAAAATAATTATTCCTTTCTCAAATCTAACCCTCGGTGAAGCACAACTTGTAAGTATATTTATTATAAGTTTTAGTATATGTTTGATGTTGTTAATTCTCGGTACTTATTTTACTAGAATATATTTAAATTATACAAATTCAGAAGACCCTAAAGAAGTAGTAATTGATGAAGTAGTCGGACAAATGCTAACTATCGTTTTAGTATTTTTTTCAGCTTTATTTGCTAATGAATCGCATTTAGTAAAATATTTTAGTCCACTAACAATAAATATTATATTACTTTTCATATTACCTTTTTGTCTATTCCGATTTTTTGATATAGTAAAGCCCTGGCCTATTAATTGGTTTGATAAAAATATTAAGGGCAGTATCGGCGTTATGCTTGATGATTTGCTAGCCGCAATATTTGCTGCGGTAATTCAATACGCAATTATATTCGTATTAATAGATATAACATAATATTATCATTGACTAATTTCTAATATAATAATATGATACGATAAATTTTTAAAGAGATATTTTTCATGTTCGCAGTTATAAAAGCAGGTGGAAAACAATATAAAGTAGACAGAAATAGTGTTATTAAAGTCGAAAAAATTGATGGAGAGCTTGGCTCTAAAATTCAGTTTGATCAAATTTTAATGATTGGCGAATATTCAAAGCCTTCTTTTATTGGTACTCCAATAGTTAAGGGGGCTGTCGTTACGGCTGAAATTACTAACCAGCTTAAGGATAATAAAATTATAGTTTTCAAGAAAAAGCGTAGAAAAAATTATCGTCGTAAAGCCGGTCATCGTCAAGAATTGACAGAATTAAAAATATTAGATATTACCAAACAATAATAATAACTTAAAAGGAATTATAAAATGGCAACCAAAAAAGCCGGTGGTAGTTCTAGGAACGGCAGAGACTCAGCAGGTCGAAGACTGGGAGTAAAGAAAGCAGACGGGCAATATGTAATACCCGGTAATATTATAGTTAGGCAACGCGGCACAAAAATTCATCCTGGAACAAATGTAGGGCTTGGCAAAGATCATACAATATTTGCTTTGATAGAAGGTAGAGTAGAATTTTTAACTAAGCGAAATCATAAAGTCGTGAACGTTAAAGAAATTGCAAGTGCTTAAAAGAATAATGCTTGGCACTGTATAGTGCTGATATCATTCCTGCGATATGGGCCTGCTTGCGTGGACCACATAAGATATGCTCAGCCGCCAGCTCTCTTGGACCAGCATTGGGCTTCTATGTCATCCCGCCTACGCGGGGATGACATTAAGGGCATTTTCCGAGCTATGCAATAAAGCTTACAAGTGAGCTAGATGACAATAAGCGGAAAATTAATTATATAACATAATATTCTATTAGGCTTCCTTTAATTATGGCCTTAATAATTCAAAAATTTGGTGGCACTTCCGTTGCAAATATTGACAGAATAAAAAAAATCGTTCCTATTATAAAAGCTGAAATAGCTAAAAATAACCAAGTAATCGTAGTAGTTTCGGCTATGGCAGGTGTTACTAATCAACTTGTCACATTGTGCAATGAAGTATCAAGCCTTAAAAAAACTTCTCAATTTGCAGAATATGATGTAGCACTTTCTAGCGGTGAAATAGTCACTGCTTCATTACTTGCATTAGCTCTTCAAGAAGAAAATATAAAGGCACGATCATTTCTAGCTTGGCAATTACCGATTCTCACCGATAATAATCATAGTAAAGCTTTAGTGGAATCAATTACTACAGATTTACTAGAAAAATATTTGCAGCTAAATACTATCCCTATAATAGCCGGTTTTCAAGGAATTAACAAGTTTAATAGATTATCTACTTTAGGTAGAGGAGGATCCGATACTACTGCCGCCTTAACTGCTGCGGCGATGAAAGCCAATAGATGTGATATTTATACCGATGTAGAGGGAATATTTACTGCTGATCCAAGAATTATTCCAAATGCAAAGAAGATAAAAGAAATAGATTTTTTAGAAATGTTAGAACTAGCATCAAGTGGAGCAAAAGTATTACATCCTAGAGCTGTAGAGTTAGTAATGCGATATAAAATAGATATGCGTGTTCTTTCAACATTTTCACCGAATACAGAAGGTACGTTAATTACTTCAAGAGATAAGAATATGGAAAACGGCATTATTAGCGGTATTACCTCTAATAAAAATTTATTAAAAATATCTATAAAGAGCGTTTCGTTAAATTTTCTGCAAATTGCAAATATAATTACGCAAAACAATAATCATATTGAGTTTATGCAAGAGATAAAAAATAATGAAGAATATAGTTTTATTACAAATTTAACCGATAAAAATAATTTACAAACTTTACTTACTAATTTAAAAGATGATAAGCAAATACAAGATTTTACTTTTGACACCGAAATTGCTACAATCTCCCTTATTGGTTATGGGATTAAAAATGATTGTAAATTACTTGAAACGATATTATCAAAGTTAACGAACGATAATATAAATGTTAACATGATGCAATTATCAGAAGTTAAAATTACCTTATTAATAAATGATCAAGATGCAGAGAAAACAATTTTTAATTTATATAATCTTTTTAAAATATCCTAGGTCCTACATCTGAAATTTAATTTATATCTTAAGTTATTTTATGTTAAAATTATAAGATTTTGAAAAGACACAGCTCCTATTTCAGAAAAATCTTATAATTTGTGACAAAAAAAGTTAAAATAGATTAATTTAAATTTCATATATAGGACCTAAATACTTAATTAAATAGCTTAAATTTATTGTTTTCATTATAATTATCTTCTATTTACCATTTATTAGTTATATATTAGTAAATAAGTCTTACAAATCATAAATTCTTATCATTTAAAAATAAATTATTTTAACTCTCAATTTTTAGGAGTAAATTTTACAGGAAAAAATAATGAGCGAAGATATAAGGTCAAAAGAAAGATTTAAGCGCATTAACGATATATTAGAAATAAATAAAGATAATTTAGATTTAAAAAAAATTAGAGATAATTTAGAAATATTTGTACAAGGTGTGTTAAGAGAAGAAAACATAACCCCATATGAGTTAAGTAGAAGAACAAATACTCATGAAACATTATGGAAAAATGTCGTAGACGGTCGCACACAAAAGCCTGATACCGGAGCAATTGTTGCTCTTGCAGATTACAAAAATGTTCCACTAGATGAAGTGATAGGCAGAGATATAAATAAAGAAAAAAAGATAACGGTAGAAGTAAAACAAACTCCGGGAATATCGGCATCTATAGCTAAACTACCAAAAGACATACTTCAAGAAGCCATGTTGATAGGAGAAAAAACTAGAGAATTTATGCATAAACCAACAACTAAAGAAACAAAATCTTTTACTGAACAAATTAAAAGCTCTAATAAACCAAAAGGAAGGTCTATCTAAATAAAAATATGTTTTTTAATATTGATCCTAATATCAAACCTAAAACTTTACTTGATATTTTAAAATGGAAAATAACCTCAAAAAGACCGAAATGGCTGGCAGCACTACTACTTCCTTTTACCGATATTCCTCCCCAAACAATAACTAGCAACGAAAATATATACTCCTGTGAAATAAAGAGTTGGGATACGAAGATCAACTTGGAAAAGAGCAAGGAGTCTGTAAGCCGAGGAGCGGAGCGTATAGCTAGACCATAGTAAATAGGTACATACTACGCTAATATATATGTTATAAATAATAATAAATAAGTTATGGCAAGCAGTTACAGTTACGATTTAAGAATGAAACTATTCAAAGCTCTAGATGATGTGCTCTCAATTG
>JAPYLE010000109.1 GCA_027293795.1 Rickettsia endosymbiont of Ixodes persulcatus | reverse complement strand
CATTTAAGAGTTTTCCATCTATATATAGTGTTACGACCTATATTGAATATTTTACATGCTTTAACAATTGAGAGCACATCATCTAGAGCTTTGAATAGTTTCATTCTTAAATCGTAACTGTAACTGCTTGCCATAATTTATTTATTATTATTTATAACATATATATTAGCATAGTATGTACCTATTTACTATGGTCTAGCTATATAATTAATAATCTTTGACCACCAAGTTTGTCTTTGATGTAATCCTTGATATATTACATCTACTAAATCATTTTTTTTGAATGTTAATATATATTAGAAGCTCCTTCTAAAGATTTAGATAAATGCCTTTTTATTTCTCCTCGTCTCTTATCGTCAATATTTACCTTTTTGTCTTTCTCTAATGTTGTTATTGCTTTTTCAATTATTGAAGATATTTTAGTCTCTTTTCCTTCATTGGCTTTATTTTCTAAATCTTCTTTGGTATTAAAATGTGTATTGGTTCCTATTTTAGCATCTACTAATTGTTTAACATACTTACCGTTAGGATCTTGTATTTTTTGCTCTATCTCAGCCGATTTTAAACCTAATTTTGTATATATCTCTGATTCTCGAAAAAGTGAAGCATATAATAAAAAATTAATACTTTGTGCTATTCTACTATCTATTGAATCTTTAGAATCTCTTTTGGGATAAAATTTTTCTTACAAAATACGATAATGATCTAATATTTCCTGTGTTATATCTTTTACATCAAGAGATTGTAATTCTCCTTTAGCATTAAATTTTGCTTTCATACCTGAGCGTTTTGCCTCTAATAATAATATTTCTTGAAAAACTTTATTATTAGGAGTACGACAAACGAAATTAGGATCATTATCCGGCATTAATTCATCTGCATTTTTCATTATTGTTTGATTGAGTTTATGTAATTGCTCTTTATTAAGTTTTTTATCTAAAAAACTTAATAAAGCTTCCCTTTGTTTTTGCTTACTTGCAGTACTAAAAGCCTACTGCATCTTTTGCAAAACACCAAAATCAAAATTTTCGCTATCTATTTCTTTAGTAACTAAATTTGTTAAATTTTTTGTTTCAGTATTCACTGTTTTTTTATTTTTTGTAGCCATATTTAGTATTAATTTAACCTATACAGGAGTTTCGCACTTAGCAAAAAATATGTTAATCTCTCAGGGTTTAATTCCCCGAAGCTTTGCTTCGTGATATGATGTATGGATGGAAGAGAGTAGGTACATACATAAGAGCCA
>JAPYLE010000108.1 GCA_027293795.1 Rickettsia endosymbiont of Ixodes persulcatus | reverse complement strand
AAATCCTATAGAACATTATTGGTTTAAGATTAAGAACGAAATAAGAAAAGTTACGGGGCAATTCAAAGATATCAGTATGGCTGTAGAACACGTACTAAAGTTTATTTAACTGTACCTATTTCCTATGGTCTAGCTATATATACTTTTTTATAAAAAAATCTAATTACAATATAGAGGGAATATGTCTAATCCACATCTTACGGAAGGAAATAATCATTTTAAGAACGGTGGAGATAAAGAAGCTAGAGAAGCTGCTTATAGCAAAATAGATAAAAGTAGTACATCTTATCCTTATGTTCTGTTTAATATAGGAGAGTTTTACTTTCAACAAGAAAAATTTATAGAAGCTATAGAGGCATATAATAAGGTAAACAAAAATCATTATCTGTTTGAAAAAGCCAACTCAAATATTTCAGATATTGAGAAAAATTTTAACTTAATAGAATATATCCTCAAAGAAAAAACTAACTCAAATATTTTATGTATTGGAGAAAATTTTGACTTAATTAATATAGATATATTAAATGAATAATAGATAGACGAAGTTTGACTTGAAAACGAACAAGACACTTTTGAAGCTTATAACCGCAGCGTATATATAATATAGTAGCAGATTATAAGCGAAAAACAATATGCAGCATATTTTAGAAAGCTCCAAACAAGATGAATTTAAAGGTGAGCCTGCATGAGGTAGATAAACTACGTGAGCAAAGGCGCATCCTGCAAAATTCACTTGTATCGAGCTTTCTAAAATATGCTGTAACAATTTTTCAAATTAAACGAGTATATCAATATCAAGCAAATTCCAACAATATCTGTCCTCTTACAACATTATCCTTTTCATTGACATAAATTTTAGCTATTTTTCCCTCTCTTTCGGCAAGAATCAGGTTTTCCATTTTCATAGCAGTTAAAACCATAATTTCTTGCCCTGCTATTACTTGCTGCCCTTCCGTAACTTTTATTGATGCAATCTGACCGCTTAGAGGAGCTTGTAATTCAGTACTTTCTTCTACTACTACTTTTGAGACCATCAACGCTTCAAGTTCCGATATACGAGGAGAGCGAACAAATGCTTTTACACTAATACCGGCATGTGATAATAAATAACCGGTTCTGATATTCTCAATTTTCACATTTGTCTTTTTACCGTTAATTATAGCCGTAAAAAGTTCATTACCTAAATTCCAGTTACTACGAATATATATTCGGTCGCTTTCGTGACGTATATTATAGCCGTTTTCAACAGGGGTAATTAATACGGGGAATAGTTTATCATCGATAGTTACCACCCATCTAGTACCTATTTTATTAGCTTGATTATTAATATTGCCAGAAATTAAAGAAGCACGTCTTTGTTCCGATATATAAATGAAAATAGCCGTTGCTAGAAATACGGTTGTTACTTCTGAGGTTAGACTAGCTCCTGAAAAACCGTCAGGATATTCTTCTTGAATAAAGGCCGTAGAAATATCACCGCTAACAAAACGCGGATGTAGCATTACTGCTTCTAAGAAACTGATATTATGAGCAATACCGTTAATTATATAAGAACTCAAAGCAGAACGCATTACCTCAATTGCTTGCTCTCTTGTTTCACCGTAAGTACATAATTTTGCAATCATCGAATCATAAAACATACTTACTTCACCGCCAAGCCCGATCCCTGTATCTATACGGATATTAGGACTCTTTGCAGGTTCGGAATAAGCTATAATTCTACCGCTAGAAGGTAAGAAACCTCGGCTTGGATTTTCAGCACAAATTCGGAATTCAAATGCCCAACCTTTTAATTTTACGTCATCTTGCGTAAAAGATAATTTTTCACCGGCAGCAATTTTTATCATTTCTTCAACGATATCTATACCGGTAATTAGCTCAGTAACAGGATGCTCCACTTGCAACCTAGTATTCATTTCTAAGAAATAGAAATTTTTATTGCTATCTACTATGAACTCAACAGTACCTGCTGAATAGTATCCAACTTTTTGAGATAAAGATATTACCTGCCTATACATTTCTTGTCTTACATCTTCGGTAATAAAAGAGCTTGGTGCTTCTTCGATTACTTTTTGATGGTGACGCTGTATTGAACATTCACGCTCTCCAAGGCATACACTATTACCATATTGATCGGCAAGTAACTGAATTTCGATATGACGGGGAGTTTGAATTAACTTCTCAATAAATAATCTATCATCACTAAAACTATTGGCTGCTTCAAGTTTTGCCGACTCAAAAGCATTTGCCATTTCAGCAGGATTATTCACCACTCTCATACCACGCCCGCCTCCACCGGCAGCCGCTTTTACTATTACCGGAAAACCTATTTCTTTGGCAATATCTACTGCCTGTTTAACATCTTTTATAGTCCCCATATAACCGGGAACGGTACTAACGCCCGCCTCTATCGCAATTTTCTTTGCTTCGATTTTATCGCCCATTTTCTTAATGGTTGTAGCACTAGGACCTATTAAAACTACTCCTTCTCTTTTAAGAATATTGGCAAAATTCGGATTTTCCGATAAAAAACCGTAACCTGGATGTACTGCACTTGCCCCACTTTCACGAATCGCCGAAATAATATTTTTAATAGATAAATAACTTTCCGTTGCAGGAGAATCGCCTATATAATAAGCCTCGTCCGCATGCTGCACATACATCGAGTTTGTATCTGCTTCAGAATATACTGCAACCGACTTTATACCTATTTTTTTTAAGGTACGTATTATCCTAACGGCGATCTCGCTACGATTAGCAATTAAAATTTTATCAAATAATGGTTTATTCATAGTTTTTTATTATAAAATAAGCTTTATTCTTAACTTAGTAAGAATCTAAATAAACAACTCGGTTATTAGTGCAATACATTCCATATTATTACTATTTTCTTCAGGTATAGCATATATATTGCTTTCTTCTAACGATACATCTTCTTGAACTTTCACAGGTACAAGCGGTGGAGCTTCTGCTGGTGCTGAGTTTTTAATAGGTCTAATAAGTGTATGCTTAAGATGATATAGATAATAATTCTTACTTTCCAAATGATAAAATTTGTTATCTAAAGTTGGCGTATGCGGAGTAACAGGAGTCACCGGAGTCATAGAAACTATAGATGTATCCTTAATTTCTTTAATATCTCTAATAATTCTAGTAACTGCATATGCAGTTACTAATTTATTACCATTTTGATCTTTAGGAGTAGGAGGTTTCATATATATTTGTTCCGGTATTTTTGTGAGATCTAAAGGAGGAGGAGTTTTTGTTTTCATATTAACTATCCAATATTTATATTCAAATTTTTTAATTACTGTCATACTGCATATCAAGCCGGATTTGTTGCGTGGTTCTCGATGTCATTCCCGCATAGCTCGACTTTTTTTTGTCATTGCGAGGAAATTACATAGTAATTGACGAAGCAATTCAGTTAAAAATGCTAATTTTTAGCATTTTTTTATTACTTTTTTTTGGATTCCCGCCTACGCGGGAATGACATTTATAGCGGCAAATTATCATGCTTTTTCCAAGGTAATTCTACTTTTTTAGTGCGTAAGAAATTTAATGCCTTACATATTCGCCATCTAGTATTTTGCGGTCTTATAATATCATCTAAATATCCCCTAGATGCCGCAACAAAAGGTGAAGTTACTACTTTTCTATATTCATCGATTTTTTGTTTTTTAGCTTCAGGGGCTTTACATTCTTCCTTAAATATTATCTCGGCTGCTCCCTCTGCACCCATAACGGCGATTTCAGAATTAAACCAAGCATAGTTTATATCGCCTCTAAGATGCTTAGAGTTCATAACTATATAAGCACCTCCGTAGGCTTTACGGGTAATTACGGTAATCTTCGGCACTGTAGCTTCCGCATAAGCATATAACAGTTTAGCACCGTGTTTAATAATGCCGTCATGCTCTTGAGATGTACCGGGTAAAAATCCAGGCACATCCACAAGGCTCACTATAGGAATATTGAAAGCATCACAAAATCTAATAAATCTTGCTGCTTTTCTTGAAGCATTTATATCTAAACATCCGGCTAAATGTAATGGTTGATTAGCAACAAAACCTACCGGATAACCTTCCATATAACCAAAGCCAATAATGATATTCTTAGCAAAATCAGGTTGTAGTTCAAAAAATTCTCCCTCATCAACGATAAGCTCAACAAGCTCTTTCATATCATAAGGCTTATTAGGAGTATTAGGTATTAACGTGCTAAGAGACATATCGACTCTATCGGCAGGATCAACAGTCGAACGAACAGGAAGAGGGCTACGATTGGATGACGGCAGGAAATTAAAGAACTTACGAATTTCGAGCAATGCTTCTATATCATTGTTAAATGCAAGATCGGCAACGCCGCTTTTAGTGGTATGCATCCTAGCACCGCCGAGCTTTTCTTGGCTCACTTCTTCACCCGTAACAGTTTTTACTACATCAGGACCGGTTACGAACATATAAGAACTATTCTTAACCATAAATATAAAATCGGTTAAGGCTGGAGAATATACCGCACCGCCAGCACAAGGTCCCATAATTAAGGTAATTTGCGGAATAATACCCGAAGCTAAAACATTACGCTGAAATAATTCACCGTATCCGGCAAGAGCGTCTACACCTTCTTGAATTCTTGCTCCTCCTGAGTCGTTAATACCGATTACGGGAGCACCGGTTGCTATAGCTTGATCGATAATATCGCAGATTTTCTTAGCATGATATTCGCCGAGTGAGCCGCCGAGTACAGTAAAATCTTGGCTATAAATAAATACCAACCTACCGTTTATCGTACCGTGTCCCGTTACAACACCGTCACCTAAGAACTTTTTATCCTGCATCCCGAAATTATCGCATCTATGTGCTACAAACATACCTGTTTCGGTAAAGCTATTTGGATCTAATAATACTTCTATCCGCTCACGTGCAGTTAACTTACCTTTTTGATGTTGTGCGTTGATTCTAGCCTCACCGCCCCCTTGCCTTGCAATATTTTTTCTCTCATCCAGTAACTCAGGAGATATTATATTACTTTGATTCATAGATATTTATAGTTTTATTTTCCAAAATACCGGTAGTATAATATAATAATGTTACCCTGAAAAGATAATTATTTATGTCATCTACCGAAGATACTAAAGAAAAACCGAAAAGAGCCAAATCAACGGCTAAATTTAATAACTTATCAACTGCCTTAAAGAAGAATTTACAAAGAAGGAAAAAAGTACAAAAGGAAAAGAATAATATTGGCAATAAACCCGATTTGACATATTAATATAAATTGCATAGTATTTGAATATTATGGACACAAACAAATTATATCTTTTCAAAGATAGACGATTTTTACCGAATTTTATAATACAATTATGTGGTTGTCTTAATGATAATATATTAAAAAATGCTCTTGTAATTCTTATTACTTACGGTATTTCAGGAGCTTTAAGTAAATATAATAATCTACTTGTTTTAATTGCTAATGCTACTTTTGTACTACCCTTTATAATATTCGCAAGCATAGCAGGACAAATTGCCGATAAATACGAACGTGCTAATCTTATTAAAATAATTAAGATTTGTGAAATCGGTATAATTGCCTTTGCAATTTATGGATTTCACCATAATAATCTGCTAATTCTGTTTTGTTCTATTTGCTTAATGGGTATACACTCTACTTTTTTCGGTCCAATCAAATATAGCGTATTACCCGATCACCTAAATAAAGACGAGTTACTTGGAGCTAACGGCTTTGTTGAAGCCGGAACTTTTATCGGTATTTTTATCGGTACTATAATCGGTAGCTATTATACAATCAGCAATAATTTTATAATTTATTCCTTAATTACCATCGCCTTTCTCGGATTCATTACAGGCCTTTTTGTACCAAAATCGGGTAACGCAAATCGTGATATTAAAATAAATTTTAATATTATAGATGAAAGCACAAACATGATTAAATATGCTAAAGCAAAAAAACAGATATATCTAGCTATACTCGGCATTTCATGGTTTTGGTTTATCGGAGCTGCTATAATTTCTCAAATACCTTTACTTGCTAAGATAACTTTTAAAGCCGATGAGAATGTTGCTAACTTATTTTTAGCGGTTTTCTCGCTTGGTGTTGGGGTCGGTTCATTTTTATGTGGCAAAATATTTGAAGATGAAATTACCGTTAAATATCTATTTATTTCAACACTAGGTATCAGTATTTTCGGTATTGATTTATTCTTTGCAAGTAGAATTAGTTCAGTTAACTACGAACCTACTCAACTAAAAAGTATTTTAGTATTTTTATCGAAAAGACATAATTGGCGAATAGTTATCGATTTATTTTTCTTAGCAGCAATAGGCGGTTTATATATCGTTCCACTTTTTGCGATATTACAGCATTATGCAAACCCTGCTAATCGTAGCCGAATTATTGCCGTTAACAATCTTATCAATTCCATTTTCATGGTGGGATCAACAATTATTTTATCTTTATTATTTTATCTAAATTTCACTATACCCTGGATTATATTATTTATTAGCCTAGCTAATATAATCGTTACTATACACATTTACCGATTAATACCTGAAGTTAAAATTATTCCGTATCAACTATTGCGGAGAATATTCCAAATCTGTTTTGATCTTATGTATAAAGTTGAAGTTAAAGGATTTGAAAATTTTCAAAAAGCAGGTAAAAAAGTAGTAGTAGTTGCTAATCATATTTCATATCTTGATCCGCCGCTAATTGCTACTTACTTACGAGAAGAAATGACTTTTGCAATTAGTCCCGATATACAAAAAATATGGTGGCTTAAACCATTTTTACGTATGGCAAAAACTTTGCCGGTTGATCCAAGTAATCCAATGGCAATAAAAACCTTAGTAAAAGAAGTACAAAAAGATCAGAAAGTAGCTATCTTTCCGGAAGGTAGAATAAGCGTTACCGGCTCTTTAATGAAAATTTATGAAGGTCCGGGCATGATTGCCGATAAAGCCGGTGCTACCGTTTTACCGGTTAGAATAGACGGAACTCAATTTACTCACTTATCAAAATTAAAAAACATATTAAAAAGAAAAATATTCCCTAAAATTACTATAACGGTTTTACCGCCAGTAAAATTTGCTAATATGGATGCTGCAAGTAATCAAGAACGACGCAGTTATATAGCCAGGACTCTTTATGATATCATGGCTGACATGATGTTTGAGAGTTCAGACTATAAAAATACTTTATTTTCGTCTCTTATAGAAGCTGCTAAAATTCATGGATTTAAGAAAAAAATAATTGATGATTTTGAAAATAATGCGGTTACTTATCGAGATTTAATATTAAAATCTTTTATCCTCGGTGATTTAATCAAAACGAACAACATCTTTGGCAGAAATTTAGGCTTAATGTTACCTAATACTACGAATACGTTAATTGCTTTTTATGCTATGCAATCTAGCGATTATGTTCCTGCTATAATTAATTGGAGTATCGGCATAAGTACTATTATTAACTCCTGTAAACTTGCACAAATCAAAGTAGTTTACACTTCAAAACAATTTATCGAGGAAGCAAATTTACATGAATTGATAACTAACTTATTAGATTTCGGTATTAAAATAATATATTTAGAAGATTTTAAAAATCAGATTAGTATAGCTCTAAAACTAAAAGCCAAAATAGGAAGTTATTTTGCACAAACTTATTACAATTATTTTTGTCGTAATCGTGATGACGAAAAACCGGCAGTGATAATTTTTACTTCAGGTACTGAAGGAGAACCTAAAGCCGTATTACTATCTCACAGAAATTTACAAACTAATAGATATCAAATAACTGCTAAAGTACCTTTTAGCCCTGAAGATATAGTATTTAACTCACTACCTTTATTTCATTGTTTCGGTCTTGGAGGTGCAATTATTACAACTTTAAACGGTATTAAGCTATTTTTATATCCTTCTCCGCTAAATTATCGTACTATTCCTGAAGTTATATACGATGTCGGAGCAACTATATTAATTTCTACCGATACTTTTTTAAACGGTTATGCTAATTACGCTCACCCATATGATTTTTACTCATTACGCTATATATTTGCCGGTAGTGAAAAATTGAAAGAACCTACAAGACAATTTTGGCTTAATAAATACGGCATACGTATTTTTGAAGGATATGGGATTACAGAAGCCGCACCTATTATAGCTTGTAATACTCCTATGCACAATAAAGCAGGCACGGTCGGAAGATTATTACCAAAAATTGATTATAAACTTGAAAAAGTAGAAGGAATAAATGAAGGGGGACGTTTATTCATCAGGGGACCTAATATAATGCTTGGTTACTTAGACTTAGAAAATAACCATACTTATAGAGAATGGTACGACACCGGCGATATAGTCAAAATAGATTCTGAAGGATATATAACAATTTTAGGGCGTGTTAAGCACTTTGCTAAAATAGCAGGGGAAATGATATCTCTTACAAAAATTGAAGAACTTGCAAGTAAGATTAATCCTGACTCTCTGCATGCCGCTATTTCTGTCCCCGACAAAACACACGGAGAAAAGATTATTTTATTTACTACCAGTTCCGGTATAAATAGAGAAAACTTTACAGATGCCATATCTAAAGCTCAAATTTCTTTACTACATTTACCGAAAGTAATTATTACCGATTCAGAAATACCCCTGCTTGCAAACGGTAAGATTGACTATCTTGAAATGATGAAAAACGTGGATAGGTATATATAATGAATTTTAACAAAAGGAAAATATATGTCAGATGATAGAATATTTGTAGTAACGAGAATATCTAATAAATTTACTACGAGCTTGACAGCAAGATAAGATAACTACTGCAGAATTTTATGAAACCGTAGAAATACTTTTTGGTGGTAATACAAAATTTTTGGATTGGGAAAATGGAGAAGCTGACTCTGTAACACACGACATTATAGCATATTGTGAAATACTAGATTTAGATTTTATAACACAAGAAGATATTGACCCTGCTATTGAATTTCTAAATACACCAATAGGAAAAATTGAAGAAGGCATGAAAAAATGGGAACAATATAAACCTAAGACAAGCCTTGAAGAACGTATAAAAAAACTTAACGGACAATATCCTTACATACAAGTAAAGTAATATTATTATCATAGCACTATTGGGTAGTTTTTAAAGTAGGAATTGTTTGTGAATTAGCTTTTCCAGCGTCATCCCCTCTACTTGATCGGCGTTGTTACATGGCTCGAAAAATATGTTCGATGTCATTCCCGCGTAGGCGGGAATCCAAAATAAATAGTATAATACATACTTGATAAAGTAACCCTATAAAAAACAAGTTTTTATAGGGTTACTAGATTCCTGCCTACGCGGGAATGACATCCTGAGCGTTCTAACTACGTGTTAACCCACGAATAATTGCTTTAAATATAGCAAACCATAAATAAACACACCTATTATGATGAATATTGGAGTTAAAGGTAGGTCAAAATAGAAAGAGTTAAGTGCGGCACAAAAATTAATAAATAAAGAGATAAGAATTGATATTATAATCATCTGAGAGGGACTATATGCCACAAACCGTGCGATCATAGCAGGAATAAGTAAAATAGCAGTCACCATAAGTATCCCAATAATCTTTATAGCAAAAAATACCGATAATGAGAGAAGAAGTAAAAATATTAGCTCAATAATATTAACCTTTAAACCTTTTATGACTGCAATATCTCTATTGATAATTATAAGAAGAATTTGATTATAAAAATATATTATAAAGCCTATAATAGTTATTAGCACTATTGCAAGTATAATCAAATCATTAAAAGATACAGATAAAATATCCCCAAACAACAAATTTACTATATTATTCTGCAAAGAAGTAAAATAATTAATAACTAAAGCTATAGCTAACATAAAGCTAGAAATTAAGTTAATAACTGCATTTTTTTCAGAATTATTTTTAAAAATGAACACAAAAAACGAAAAAAGAATCGCAACTATTATGCCTGAATATATTAATGGGAAATGTGCTATAATACTTATGCTAGCTGCTAAAAAACTGCTATGAGCAAGCCCGTCGCTGAAATAAATATATCTCTTCCATAAGGCAATACAGCCAAGGGGGGCAAATATGCAGCTAATTAAAATTAAGGCTAGTATTATTAAAGTCATCTAAGTATATTATATATGTTTGTTGCACAGTGGGATAATATTCATGTCATTCCCGCGAAAGCGGGAATCCAGGAAAAATACTAAAATTGTTAGTACTGTAAAGTTGTTTCTGGATACCGTGGTCAAGCCACGGGATGACATTGGAAAGAATCATATAATATACCTATATCATAGACTATGTCTTCAATTGATAAAAAAGAATTAGAAAAATTTGAGAAAATTTCTCATAATTGGTGGAATAAGGACGGAGAATTCGGTATCTTACACCGCATAAACCCTATTCGTCTTGAGTATATAATAGAGAAAATAACCTCACATTACAACGATATTTCTAAATTAGAAATATTAGACGTCGGTTGCGGGGGAGGATTAATTGCAACGCCTCTAGCAGTTCAAGGTTTTAACGTTACGGCCATTGAGGCACTGCAAAGTAACATTGAAACGGCAACTGCTTATGCTAAGGAAAACGGTGTAAAGATAAATTATTTACAATCTACTATAGAAGAATTAAAGAGCGACAAGCTATATGATGTGGTAATTTGTCTTGAGGTTATTGAGCATGTAGAAAATGTACAGCAATTTATACTAAATTTGGTGAAGCATATTAAGCCAAACGGTATGGCAATAATTTCTACGATTAACCGCACTAAAAAAGCTTATGTACTTGGAATAATAGTTGCTGAATATATTTTAGGCTGGGTGCCGAAAAACACTCATAATTATAGTAAATTTTTAAAACCCTCGGAAATTTATGAAATGCTTACGGATACCAGCGTTGAAATTAAGGAGCTGAAAGGTTTGGTATATGATATGGCTAAAAATGAATGGAAATTAAGCGACAATATAGAAGTAAATTATTTTATGTGTTTGGAAAGAAAAATGCATTAGGTGTCATACCGTGGCTTGACCACGGTATCCAGAAAAAAATTAAATAAAGACTGGATACCGCGATCAAGTCGCGGGATGACAAGGAGGATATAATAAATGACTAACGTAATTACTAGATTTGCTCCGTCACCGACGGGGTTTTTACATATAGGTTCGGCAAGAACTGCTTTGTTTAACTATTTATTTGCAAGGCATCATAATGGTAAGTTTTTGCTTCGCATTGAAGACACCGATAAAGAAAGATCAACAAACGAAGCTGTAGAAGCTATATTCTCAGGTCTAAAATGGCTAGGACTTGATTGGGACGGTGAAGTTATATTTCAGTCAAAACGTAATGATCTTTACAAAGAAGCTGCACTAAAATTACTGCAAGCAGGTAAAGCATATTATTGTTTTACTAGCCAAGAAGAAATAGAAAAACAGCGACAAAAAGCTTTAGAAAATAAGCAGCATTTTATTTTTAATAGTGAGTGGCGTGACAAAGATACGGCTGCCTACCCTACTGATGTTAAGCCAGTAATACGTCTAAAAACCCCACGAGAAGGTAGTATAGCAATTCGTGATACTTTGCAAGGCGATGTAGTAATAAAAAATTCTCATATTGACGATATGGTGTTATTGCGTAGCGATGGCACTGCTACTTACATGCTAGCCGTTGTAGTAGACGATCACGATATGGGTATAACTCATATTATTAGAGGTGATGATCATTTAACCAATGCAGCAAGGCAAATCGCTATTTATCAGGCTTACGGCTATGAAGTGCCAAGCATGACTCATATACCGCTAATTCATGGAGCAGACGGGGCAAAATTATCCAAAAGGCATGGGGCCTTAGGCGTTGAAGCTTATAAAGATATGGGATATTTACCCGAAAGTTTGTGTAATTATTTATTGCGTCTTGGTTGGAGCCACGGCGATGATGAAATTATTGCAATGGATCAGGCTATAAAATGGTTTAATCTTGATTCGCTCGGTAAATCACCGGCTAAGCTTGATTTTGCTAAAATTAATAGCCTTAACACCCATTATTTACGACTACTTGATAATGATAGTTTAACTTCAAAGATTGTAGAGATATTGAGACAAAATTATAATGTTAGCAAGCAGGAAGTAATCTATATAAATCAAGCAATACAGAGTTTGTTAGTCAGAAGTAAAACGTTGCTAGATCTAGCACGGATTGCTCAAATTTATCTCGTAGATTCTCCTATCATCTACAAGCAAGATGTAAAAGAAATTATAGAAAATTGCGATAAGGATTTAATCAAGCAAGTTATAGAAAATTTAAACAAGCTTGAGCATTTTGATAAGGAATCCGTGCAGAATAAATTTAAAGAAATAGCAACTCATAATGGCTTAAAACTAAATGAGCTTATGAAACCGGTTAGAGCTTTAATAACTGGCATGACGGCTTCACCTAGTGTGTTTGAGATCGCAGAAATTTTAGGAAAAGAAAATATTTTAAAAAGGTTAAAAATTATATGAAAGATTATGTAAAGAAAATTGCTTTTGTTTTTAGCGGGTTATTTATAATAACCGGCACTTTTGTTTTGTATAGCATAGAAAACATCGATGCATCAACGACACCAAAAAAGTACGGAGCTTGGACTTTAAACTGTACTCTTAATAATGAGAAAAAACAACTTTGCTTCTTATCACAACAAATTAATAATCTAGCGAAAGATAAAGAAAAGGAAATATTAGCCATTTATCATATAGGCTACTTTAATCAGGAACAAGAAGAACAGGAACTAAAGATAATCGAAATAGTCCCGTCAAATGTTCAAATTCCAGCAGGTACAGTTATTAATAGCGGTGATAAACGAATAGCAGCCGGAAAATATTTAAATTGTACGGTAAATGGCTGTCAGGCTCTAGCTACTATTACGCAAAATGACCTAGACATGATTTTATCAAACAACAATTATGTGGAACTAATCACCGCAGATGGTAAACAAGCTAAAATTTCATTTATAAAAGATGGCTTAAAGGAAGGACTAAAAGCTTTGAGTAGATAATAACGTGGTAATTTAAGCATTGTTGCATGGACTATTTTTCATCGTCATTGCGAGAGGAAACTGTAAGTTTCGACGAAGCAATCCAGTCAAAAAATACTAATCTTCAGCATTTTTATTTTTTTATGGATTACCTCACAGCCTACGGCTGCTCGCAATGACGATTGGGTATCCACACACAACAAAGCCCTGAGTTCGCTTAACTCTCATAATGATTCGCTATTAAGTTGCTTTAAAGCTTAATTAAAAGCATCGTGATGATGGTGTCCATGTACCACAGCCCCCTTGGCCTTCACCGCCTAAACTTGCTTCATATTCAAGACCCCATAATTGATGAAATGCCATGTGCCGGTATCAGCTACTATCCATCTTTCTAAAAGAACATGAAATCCTGCTTCTCTCTGGAAGAATTTATTGAGTGATCTGTAGAAGTAGGTAATGGATGACTCCAAAATGGTTTATCGTGGCTTATATTTTGGTAAAATGTCTTAAGTTAGTCTTTGAGCAAAATCAGTAGGATGATCAGTGATCGCATATGAATAACCACGTGATTTATGTGCCATAGTATAATCCCAATGTATAGCTAGACCATAGGAAATAGGTACAGTTAAATAAACTTTAGTACGTGTTCTACAGCCATACTGATATCTTTGAATTGCCCCGTAACTTTTCTTATTTCGTTCTTAATCTTAAACCAATAATGTTCTATAGGATTTAA
>JAPYLE010000107.1 GCA_027293795.1 Rickettsia endosymbiont of Ixodes persulcatus | reverse complement strand
TCGATATGAACAAAAGAAGGATAAATAAAAAAATTACTTTATATCAACAAAATTGGGAAGTTATAAAAACATCAATTCAGAACAACATTAGATGGCTTCTAGCTGATACGCAATTTTGCTAAGTGCAAAACTCCTGTAAGATTTGAAGAGGTAACTACGGATAAACTTTTAAAAGTTAGTTTAGACGGAAAAATTTTAGAAGGGGAAGAATATCAATATAATAAAACCGGTTGCTTTATTCATGGTAGTATTTACAAAGCACGTCCTGATATTTCTGCCATTTTTCATTATCATACTCCTGCATGCATTGCAGTTTCTGCGTTAAAATGTGGACTTTTACCGATCAGCCAGTGGGCTTTACATTTTTATGAGAGAATATCATATCATGATTATAATTCTCTAGTGCTAGATGCCGACAAACAAAGCACTAGACTTGTTAATGATCTTAAGCAAAATTATGTGATGTTACTTCGTAATCACGGTGCTATTACCTGCGGCAAAACTATTCATGAAGCTATGTTTTATACTTACCATTTAGAACAAAGCCTGTAAAACGCAATGCCTACTAAATTCTGTAAAACAACAAGAGCTTATAGTGCCTTCCGTAGAAATATGTAAACAAACAGTGCAAGATTTGCTATCGTTTGAAGAAGATTTAGGCAAACGTGACTGGGAAGCTTGGCTACACTTGTGAAAATGTGATTTTATCCTGCAAATTGATCAGTGTTGTTGCATGGATCAATTTTTTCGTCTGAGCTAGGAAAAATTACGGAGTAATTGACGAAGCAAGAAAGAAAAAAAATGCTAAAATTAGCACTTTTTTATTATTTCTTTGGATTGCTGCACTCCTTGCAGTCGCTCGCAATGACGATTTGTGATCCATGCAATAAAGATCCTCATTCAATACTTACAACCGCTACCGTGAATATGTGGAGGATGGAGTTTTATATGCCTTAGCATCTTTTTAAGAAGTGTATCACACTTAAGTTTTGATAAATAATCTATTTCATGCTGAATCACGGTTGCTAGAAAGCCTTCTGCTTCTGATTCTTGTTTAGTACCGTTATAATCAAAGATATACTTCACCTTGATTGCTTTTGTGACCGTGTAATAGATGCTTCAATGCCCGGAAAGGATAAAGAACGCTCAATAAAAGTCTGGTTTTCTTCAGAAAAATAAGTTATCTCCGGATTAATAAAAATTATAGGAGATGATTTATTATTTTCATTTAGGTCAACTACCGCTATACGCTTTAATATCCCTACCCCATATGAGCACCAAGTCCAACTGCCCTTTCTATATGCAAAATCTGAAGCATTTTATCGACAATAGTACGAATACTATCATCAACAACATCTATATATTCTGCTTGTTTTTTAAAAATATCGTTGGGTGCATAAACTATCTGATAGTAAGGTTTATCTTGATTCATAGTATATCCTGTGAAATAACGAGTTGATATACGAAGTTCATCGAGTATTATTTTATTACGATTGTTGATAATATATTCTCATTATAAGGTTCTTGTAAGTGCAATGAGCGTCTTCTGCTTGGGTATTTTAACGGATTTGTGTAAGTATCTTCACCAATATTTTTTATGTTTTTAACACCTGCTTCTTTAAGCTTTAACTCTACAAAAGCTGGTAAATCAAACATATAATGGTTTTCTCTTTTTGAGTTTATAAAAAACTGTTTATTGTTAATATCCTTACTTAAGAAAGCTTTATAATATTCACCATCAACTTCATATGAACTTTGAACTATAGCAGGACCTATCACTGCTATTAAATTCTTTGCTCCTTTTTCTGTCATTTTAGTAACTATATTACTAATAATATTTATACTTCCTTTCCAACCCGCATGTGCTGCTCCGATTATTTTACCGTTGCCGCTTGCAAGTAGTACCGGTACACAATCTGCCGATTGTACCGCTAATACTAAATTTTTCTTAGTTGCAATGCTTCCGTCTGCCTCAGGTACGGCAATTATGGAATCATCAGCATTAACAATTTGGTTGCCATGCACTTGGTTTAAAATTAAAATATCTTGTGCTTTAAAATAAGTAATAATAGATTTTTTGTTTTCAACTATTTCCGTTGCACTTATAGAGTTATTTTTTTTTATATATCTATGACTAGAATTATTGAATGTTTTATCAAAAATTTTATAATAAACTGATCCGTTTATTAATCCTTCCATGAAAATACCCTATATTAATTATAATAGTTTTATTAATACTTTATCCGGCCGTTTACAAAAAAATAAACAGCTGGAAAAAATAATAGCACAATTTCACCAAGACTATAATCTAATTCCTATTATAGGCGTAGAAATAGAGTTTTATTTAAGCCGCAATATTGATATAGCTAAATTTGAAATACTTTCAAGAAAATACTTAGCTAGATTTAAAATTCCTAAAATAAAAAAAGAAAAAGGTAATAACCAATTTGAAATAGACTTACCTCCTTCTTCAAACTTAATACAATATATAAAAAATATATTAGAGATTAAAACTATTTTAAAAAAAATGGTACAGCAGTTAAACGGTTATATAGATTTTTCTCCTAAGCCGTTTTTGGATGATTATGGTAATAGTATGCATTTTCATATTAATTTTAATTCTGAGTTCAATGATTATTACATAATTTTAGCAGCACAAGGGCTATGTCACTATATGTTAGACACCCTACTCGCTTTTATGCCAAGCACTATAGATTATTCACGGATAAATAAAAAATTTATGGCTCCTACGCATATATCGTACAGTGGAAATAATAGAAGCGTAGCCGTACGAATTCCAAATTCTTTTCCTAAACGTGTAGAACATCGCTTGTCTTCTCCCAAAACTGATCCGTATATAGCAATTTTCACTATTTTAAAATCAATATTATTGGCTTTAAAATCTCCGAATTCGCTCCAAAAAATAGAAAAAATTTACGGAAACGCTTTCGACCCGCAATATAATTTAACTCCATTACCGACATCATCTCATGAGAGTTTTATGTTATTTAAACCAAAATTTTTTAAATAATTTGTACTACAAATTAAAAAATAATTGTTTTTTACAACTAAAATAAAAATTGATATAAAGTTTTAAATATAAAACTGCCGAAATTATTTCAATTAATTATTTTATTTTTGTAAAACTAAATACTTATGAAGTGCTTTAAGCCGCACTTCACTCTATATTTTCATAATTTTTCATTAGATAATTAAATTCTGCACCATAGATAAATATCATATTTATAATATAGAAGAATATTAATGTAACTATTATACTACCAAGGGAACCGTACATCAAATTTAATTGATTATAGTAGACTATATAAGTTGAAAGCAAATAGCCGCTTATTATCCATAATATCACAGTTAATAAAGCCCCTGGAAATACATCAACAAAATTTAGTTTTACATTAGGTAATATATAATACAAAGACGAAGCTCCTAAGAATAATAAAATTAAAATTAAAGAATATCTTATAAAATTTAAAATGATCTTATATTTTTCAATAGTCTCCAATATTATTGGAATTTTCGTAAATATTATTGGAATCACCACTAAAAGAAACATAGTAAATGTAATCAAAGCACTAATTATAAGAAACTGTATAATACTAAGTAATCTTCTTCTTATATAAGGGGGCGGAGATTTTATTTGGTATACACGATTTAAAATAGTTCTTAAACATTCTACAAAAGAAGAAGCAGTCCAAACACTGCCTACGATGGCAAGATTCATTAAACTTTGAGGGGGAGCGCTTAGTAATTCTCGGATTCTCTTTTCTATTGATTCCATTACTTGTTCCGGAAGACTCTCTAGAAAAATCTGTATAAAATTTTGACCAAGTTCTGAAGCTCCTAAAAAACTTGTCAAAGCTAATAAAAATACTAGGAAAGGGAAAATAGATAAAAGTATCATAAATGACATATATCCGGAATGTTCAACGCCATCATCTTCTATTGTTCTAAATAAGGCTACATAAAGACAATTAAAAATTTTTCTCATTATAAGCTTAAGTTTTTATTATACAGGAGTTTCGTCTTTGTATTATATATTACCTAATGTAAAACTAAATTTTGTTGATGTATTTCCAGGGGCTTTATTAACTGTGATATTATGGATAATATATAATACAAAGACGAAGCTCCTGTATAATAAAAACTTAAGCTTATAATGAGAAAAATTTTTAATTTTCTTTATGTAGCCTTATTTAGAACAATAGAAGATGATGGCGTTGAACATTCCGGATATATGT
>JAPYLE010000106.1 GCA_027293795.1 Rickettsia endosymbiont of Ixodes persulcatus | reverse complement strand
TTTCTATAGTAAAGCCAAACTGCGAAAATACTTGTATTAACTCCTCACTACACTGCGTTATAGGATGAATAGAACCTTGTTTATATTTCCTTGCAGGGATTGTCAGATCAATTTTATCAGCTGCAAGCTTTAAATTTAATTCTTGTTCTTCTAAAATTTCTTCTTTGACTTTTATTATATTCTGTATTTTATCTTTTAACTTATTGATTTTTAAGCCAAATTCTTTACGTTCTTGTTCACTTAAACTGCCTAATTTTTTAAGCTCACCGGTCACTATACCGTTCTTGCCTAAAAATTCTACTTTATATTCTTGTAGATCTTTTAAGTTTTGTACTAATAAAATTTTTTCCTCAGCAAGCCTTAATATTGTTTCTATATTTTCCATGGTTTTTTCTTACTTGTTTGTTTTTTAAGTATAGTTTATATGTCATTCCCGCCTACGCGGGAATGACATCGCATCTCATATACCCTTCCTCTATACCCACTAACTTTGCTTTAAATATCTGCCCTATTTCTAAAGGTTTTTCTAGCTTCACCGGAATAAAATTCTCGGTATGGGCAATATTATTATTCTCTACTAATAACTCCACTTTCTGCCCTATGTGTTTTTTAAAGAACTCTATTAACTGATTTTGCCCCTCTTGCCTTAGAATTTCTGCTCTTTCTTTCCTTATAGCCTTCGGTACTTGCGGCATACAAGCTGCGGGTGTTCCCTCTCTTTCCGAATAAGGGAAAACATGTAAATATTGTAATTCTGCTTCTGAAATTAATTTTCTTGTATTTTCAAACATTTCAGGAGTTTCCGTTGGGAAACCTGCTATAATATCCGCACCGAACGATACTTCAGGTCTTACTGCCCGCAACTTCCGACAAAACTCTATTACATTTGTTCTATTATGTCGTCTTTTCATACGTTTTAATATCATATCGTCGCCTGCTTGCAGGCTAATATGAAAATGCGGCATTATCCTTTCACTGTAAGCTATAAGCTCAAAAAGTTCATCATCTATTTCTGCAACATCTATTGAAGATAATCTAAGCCTTCTTAATTCAGGAACTAAATTTAAAACTCGTTTAATCATTTGTGCAAAGGTTGGACTCCCAGGTAAATCTGAACCGTAAGCCGTAACATCAACACCTGTAAAAACCACTTCTTTAAAACCGTTTAACATCAAATGTTTTACTTGCTCTGCTATAGCTCCTATCGGTACTGATCTACTTTTACCTCTACCGTAAGGGATAATACAGAAAGTACAAAAATGATCACAACCGTTTTGTACCTGAATAAAAGCACGAGATTTACCGTCAAAGCTACTTACCAAATGACCTACAGTCTCTTTTACCGACATTATATCGTTAACTGCTATTTTTTCATCGGTAATTTGGTAGTAATTAGATAATAGCTTTTCTTCATTACCTATAACCTTGTCAACTTCCGGCATATTACCGTACATTTGCGGACTCGTTTGAGCGCTACAACCCGTAACAATAATTTTTAAATCAGGATTATTTTTTTTAGCTCCACGAATAGCTTGTCTTGCTTGTTTCTCAGCCACTTTAGTTACAGCACAAGTATTAAATACCATGACGTTATCAAGACCCGAAAATTCAAGATTTTTCCTTATTATCTCACTTTCATAAATATTAAGCCGACAACCGAACGTTACCACATCTTGTTTTAGAGAGTTATTCACAACAATATACTCCTTCAGCTATCAGCGTAGCAGGTCCTTGCATTATTATATTGCCGTTTTCTTCCTTCATATTAAGGCTACCGTGCTTAAATACTACCGTGCTTGGTGAATGGATAAAACCACGCTTTAAACCGGCAGCAAAACTACCGCAAGCTCCGCTTCCGCAAGCAAGCGTTAACCCTGCTCCCCGCTCCCAAACAGATAAATAAATCTTATTATCTTTAATCTTGGCAAAATTAACGTTTACCCCATCAGCAAATAATTCTTTAGCCTGCAATTTTTCACCGACAATTTTTTGATCCTGAGGCTCTAGCTTACTAAAAATAACCAAATGCGGGTTACCAACATCAACGCAAATAGTTTCCTTCAAATCAATCAAATAACGCTCTGCGAATTCCCAAATCTTATCACGACTCGGCATCCAAGCTTCATTAAAACTAACGGCTCCTACATTAACGCTAATCTTATTTTCGTGTTCAATGCGGCATAGTAATTCTTTATTGCCTACTACTATGGTAATATCTTTCTTTCCCGTATCAAGATAAATTAACTTGGCTAAACATCTTGTAGCATTACCGCATAATTTAGCACTAGAGCCGTCTGTATTATATATAATCATTTCATAAAAATCATTATGCTCTTCATAAATAATAAACTGATCGCAACCGATACCAGTATGACGATCCACTATATTTTTTGCTAGCTGCGATAAATCATGTGAATTTGATAAATCTCGTTTATTAACAATAACAAAATCATTACCAAAACCATGCATTTTTACAAAATTAATTTTACTAATCATAATCAATTATAATATTTAAGATTGTATTATAGCAAATTTCTTAGAATTTGCTATAATGAAGTTATTATATATAAAAATAGATTTCTATGCTAATTTCACGTTTTTTAGACCCTAAAAATAACTATGCATTTTTAAAAATTTTCGGTACAGAAAAAATAAGGATATACTTATTCATTTCCTAAATGACATTTTAGGTTATACAGAGGAAGAAGTAATTACTGAAGTTACTTTTTTAAACACTAATCAAGATCCTGATATTGCGGCTTATAGACAATCTATTGTTGACTTTCTATGTAAAGATAAGCGAACACAATTTATTGTAGAGATGTAAGTAAGTCAACATCCAGTTTTTGAGAAAAGAGCTCAGCTTTATGCAGCAAAAGCCTATTCAAGACAAATGATAAAAGCAGATGAAGACCATAAAAAAAAGGCGGTATATGCAAAACTCCGAGGAGTAATATTTTTAGCCATTGCCGATTTTATTTTATTCCCCGATAAAAAAGATTGGAGATCAAATCATAGGTTACTTGATACTAAGACTTATGAGAACGACCTACAAGATTTTTATTTTATCTTTTTAGAACTAGAAAAATTTAATAAAGAATTAGATCAATTAGAGAACCTTCAAGAAAAATGGGCATATTTCTTTAAACATGCACATGAAAGCACTCTAGAAGAAATGGAGCATTTGATAGGTCATGATTTTATTATTAACTTTGGATCAAGCTAGCTGGTCTGAAGAAGATTTAAATAACTATGAAAAAATTAAAACCGAAATGGATAATTTAGCCGTAGAAGAGCAGAAAATTATGGATACTGAAGCTAAAGGAATGGCTATAGGTGAGGGCTAGAGGAGAAGCTAAATTAAAAGAAGACAAAATCAATTTAGTAAAAAAATGCTTACAAAAAATAGACCTTTAGATGAAATTATAGATTTTACCGGTTTAACCGAAGAAGAAATCAAGAAATTAAAGTAGAAATGAAAGTACTCAATATCATGCTAAGTCGTGACCTTGGCGGAATTCAACAAGCATTTTTAGATTATAGCACTGCCCTTGAAATGCAAAAAATTGAGGTTATAAATACCACTTCTTACAAAGCAAAAATAAATTCTTTTTTACCTAAAAAAAGTTTAAAACTACCAAATATAGTACCGTTTGATTTACTCTCGGTACTTATTCTTAAATATATAATTTACAAAACTAAGCCCGATATAATTATAGCCCACGGTAATAGAGCAATAAATTTTAGCAAACTTGCTAAAATAGCTAATATTAAGTTAATCGGTATTGCTCATAATTATACTTTAAAAGGACTACGTAAATGTGATTTTGTTATTGCTCTGACACATCATATGAAAGAATATTTACTAAAAAATAACTTTGCTGAATCTAAAATATTTATTCTACCGAACATGATAAATATTACTGAAGATTTTGCTCCAAATAAAATAGACTTCTTGCAGAATGAAGCTAATAAAGCAAAATTCGAAGGAGACTCTTCAACTCGAACCGCAGCGTGCACAAGCGTATGTGAGGATTCGGGTACCGGATCGATGTACAAATTACCTTTAGAAGAAAGTTATACAAGAAGTCTAATATATGGAAAACCTATCATAATTGGTGTCTTAGCAAGATTTGTTGCTAAAAAAGGTGTTGATGTTTTCATTAAAGCTATAAAAATTTTAAAAGAAAAGAAATATGATATTCAAGTAGTTATAGGTGGAGAAGGAGAAGAAAAAGATAATCTAATTGCTTTAGTACGTACACTTAATTTACAAAATCAAATATCATTTACCGGATGGATTAACGATAAAGATAAATTTTTTGAGCAGATCGATATTTTTTGTCTTCCGTCACTACATGAACCGTTTGGAATTATAGTACTTGAAGCAATAGAGGCAAGTATTCCTATCGTTAGTACAGATACTGAAGGACCTACAGAAATCTTAAGCAACATGCAAGATGGACTTATTTGTAAAGCCGGTTCGATTGAAGATTTAGCAGAAAAAATTGCTTATCTAATAGATAATCCTCAAAAAGCGGAGGAATTTTCTAAAAATGCCTATCTAAAATTACAACAAAATTATGATGTTAAGGTTGTTTCTGAAAAGTTACAACATATTTTAGAAAGCTTCAGATAAGATGAATTTAAAGGTGAGCCTGCACAGCGTATAAAAAAATACGTGAGCACAGGCGAATCCTGCAAAATTTGCTTATCTGAAGCTTTCTAAAATATGTTGTATATAGTTAGTTGAAAAAATAATAGTCTATATTGACATAATAGTTTAAAGATTCATAATTAAAATTAAGTAATGTTAATTTATCTTAATGAATCTACTCGATCAACTTCAAAAATTGGCTACGTCATCCTACAAGTCTGCGGTACTCACATGTTAAGTATACGCTCCGTTCCTCGTCTTGTGGATTCCTTGCTCTTTTTGAGGTTGATCTTCGTATATCGATTTTTCATTTACTCAAAGTATATTCTAGTTTTATTGATTTTATCATTCCTTCTATGTTAGTACTAAACAAAATAATGCTATACCTAAGCTTGAATTACCTACTAATTGGAATAATTATTCGTTAGCACAAAGTGATAATGCATCTTCCAAGTGTGGCTACAGTTTAACGATCCGGTGTTAAATGAGCTAATTAAGGAATCATTAGCCAATGACTCTGATATTGAGCTGGCAATGAGTAATGTGCTAGCGGTGAAAGCACAGCCTAACCTTGTTAATTCTTATAGATTTCCACAAATCAATTTACAAGGCGGAGCAAATCGAACAAAAAATAGCAAGGAAACAAAAGCACCGAATGAATCAAAATTTTCTAATAATATGAATTAGATTTATGGGGGGCAGCTGCAAACGCTAGCAAGGCAGCTAAAAAAACTTTCCTTGCAAGTGAGCACAGCAAGGCATTGGTACGTTTATCGGTTATAAATAATGTCACTATAAGTTACTTTAATCTTTTAGCATTAGATAAACAAATATATCTAACTGAAAAACTAATTGAGGCTCAAACGGAAATTTATAAATTAAATCAGAAATTATATAATCTTGGCGTAGGTGATCTAATATCGGTAAGCGTTTTACCTAAGATCGATTTCCCGACTATTCAGGTTTTGGTAAGCCTGCCCTGGGGCTGCCCCCCGACTACTATGGCTTCTTCGATTGCATTACCGCTTGAAAAGCAATTTTCGACAATATCCGATATTGATTCGATGAGTTCGGTTAATAGTAACGGCACTACTCAAATTACGCTACAGTTTAATTCAGATCGTGATATAGACGCAGCAGCACAAGACATACAAGCAGCGATCTCATCCGCTGCCAAGCAATTAACCCAACGACTTACCTACTCCGCCCTCATATCGTAAAGTAAATCCTGCCTATGCACCTATATTTTATTTATCTTTAACCTCTGATACTTTGTCCTTATATAGCGTTGACTATTATGCCGAAACAATTTATGGCGGAACGTTTGTCTATGCTTCCAGGAGTTGCACAGGTACAAGTTTATGGTTCACAGCAATATGTAGGGTACAGGTCGATCCGGTTAAAATGGCAGCACATAACTTGACCAAGTATCAAATATTATCAGCTCTGCCAACGTTAATTTACCTACCGGAGCTTTATACGGTAAAGACATCTACTCAAGCATTAGAGCCCCGGGACAATTACAAAATGCTAAAGAATATAACGATTTAATACTAACTTATAAAAACGGTAATCCGCTTTTTCTTAAAAATATCGGGAAAGACATCGATAGCGTAGCTAATAATAAAATAGCTGCTTGGTATAGAGATAAGCCGGGGATAATACTTGCTATTCAGAAACAACCACTAATACTATTGAGATAGTTGACTCTATAAAAGAAGTATTGCCGTTGCTCCTCAGGCAAATTCCTGAGGGCGTTAATATAAATATTATGTTTGATAGATCAATTTCTATCAGAGAATCAGTAAATGATGCCAATTTTACTATGATCTTGGCTTTAATACTTGTAGTGATTGCTATATTTCTCTTCCTGCATAATTTACGATCCGTGATTATTCCAACTATTGCCCTCCCCTTATCGATCGTCGGTACTTTTGCCTTATGTATTTATTTGGTTATAGCATCGATAATATGTCTTTAATGGCTCTAACGCTTGCGATGGGTTTTGTCGTAGACGATGCAATAGTAGTGCTTGAAAATATCACAAGGCATATGGAAAAAGGTGAAAATAAAATAGTAATCTGTATTAACGGTACTAAAGAAATAGGCTTTACTATTATTTCAATGACCTTATCTTTAATTGCAGTATTGATCCCTATATTATTTATGAGCGGGATTTTAGGGAAATTACTACACGAACTTGCTGTTGTTATTACTACTGCTATTTTACTTTCTGGAGTTATTTCGATAACCGTAACTCCTATGTTATGTAATGTATTTTTGAGGGATAAACATCATACATCTGCTTTTTCATGTCATCCCCGCAAAAGCGGGGATCCAGAAAAAACTAATGATGTATGGATGCCCGTCTACGCGGGCATGACATAAAGGAGTACGAGAATAACAATATAACTGAAAAAGCATTTGAATATATCAAGCAAAAATACAGTAGTAGCTTAAAAACGGTAGTAGAGCATTCAAAAACTACTATGCTTATATTTCTCTTAGTAATTATCGCAACGGCTTATTTACCGTAAAGGCTTTATGCCTGATTCCGATATGGGACAAATCTTAGTTTTTTACCGGAGCCGCTCAAACTATTTCCTTTGATGCAATGGTCAGAGCACAACAGAAAGTAAGCGATATATTACTTACTCTTTACATTACGCCGATAATTTTCTTGTATTTGGAAGTGGCTAAGAAACGGCTAAAGCGTAGCAATTACAAAACTGAAATTAGAAACTATCCGGAACTAAATTGGAAATCTTAATTTGTAATTATCTACCATTTTCTTTTTAAACATCTTTATAAAAATATATTAATAATTTCTTGATATCAATATACATATATAGTTGAAAACTATTCAATTAAATAAATTTATTAGAATAAAGATTAATATTTCAATATTAAATAATAAACAGTTCTGTTTTTCTTCTGACGAGATATTGTATAATTTTATTAATTACGACAAATAGTTACATTATTACAATAAATTATAACTTAATTATATTAAGATGCTACTTAATACTTTGCAATCATAGGTTAAATTTACTATATCTTATATTTTAATATATGCTATGACTTAAGATTATTTAATAATTTATATTAATAAAGGAGAAAATATTATGCCAAAACTAGGACAAGATTTAAGTAGAAAACATACATTAGAACCAAATCTAATCAAAGATGAATTACTAAAAATTGACGGCTGGGATTCAAACACTATAGACGGAAATGGGATATTTTATTTTCCTGAACACAAGAATATTATATTAAAACAAAATGTAACTCTCATACGAGCAGAAAACAAAAACAACTTTGAAGTACAAATAATCTATCATTCTTTAGATTTAAATATCAAAACAGCTTCTCAAGAATTTCAGATATAGCTAGACCATAGTAAATAGGTACATACTATGCTAATATATATGTTACAAATAATAATAAATAAGTTATGGCAAGCAGTTACAGTTACGATTTAAGAATGAAACTATTCAAAGCTCTAGATGATGTGCTCTCAATTG
>JAPYLE010000105.1 GCA_027293795.1 Rickettsia endosymbiont of Ixodes persulcatus | reverse complement strand
CTCTTAAAATAGCCGAACAATATATCAGTGCATTTGGTAATTTGGCTAAAGATACCAACACCGTAATTTTACCTGCAAATCTTTCAGAACCGAGCAGTTTTGCCGACAAATACTGACATATTCATAACCTTTTATTAATTAATAATCTGATATGATACATAAAACTAATTATTATTACAATAATAAATCTTTATAAATTGTTACTTAATTTATTTTCTTTTCTGAAGAAGCTTTTAATTGGTTAAATATAGTTAACGCTCCGGTTACAAAACTACTCGGTTCTGAAAGATTTGCAGGTAAAATTACGGTGTTGGTATCTTTAGCCAAATTACCAAATGCACTGATATATTGTTCGGCTATTTTAAGAGCTACTGCATCACTTCCTCCTGTTTTTTGTACTGCTGCTGCAACAATCTCAATACTATTTGCCGTAGCGGTAGCGACTAAGCCTATTGCTTCAGCTTCACCTTTTGCCCTGTTAACTTGATCTGTATAAGAAGCTTCTGAATTCAGTACGATTTGTGCTTTTTCACCTTCTGCATGGTTAATTTTTGCTTGTCTATTACCTTCCGATTCTAGAATTTGGGCTCGCTTTTGACGCTCGGCTGCTACTTGTAATTCCATAGCTTTAAGTATGGATTGCGGTGGCTGTATATCTTTAATTTCATAACGCATACATTGTATACCCCAATTTATAGCAGCTTGGTTAATTGCCGACACTATAGCAATATTTAATGCTTCACGCTCTTCAAAAGTTCTATCCAAAGGTAATTTACCGATTTCTGAACGCATGGTAGTTTGGGCAAGTTGCGTTATGGCATAGTAAGGATTATTAACACCGTAAGAAGCTGCCGTTGGATCAATGATTTTGACATATAAAACGCCATCAATGGATAGTGTCACGTTATCGTTTGAAATGGCAGTTTGTGCATTAACGTCTATTGCTTCTTCTTTTAAAGTATGTTTGTATGCTACTCTTTGAATGACGGGGATTAGTAAATTTAAACCAGGCTGCAGTACCTTATCAAATTTTCCAAGTTTTTCCACTACCCATGCTTGTTGTTGCGGTACAACTTTAACCATTTGTATTATAACTAAAATCGCTATAATACTAAAAATTAATAATGCGTATTCCATATTTGATACCTTTTTTATTTTTACTTTATATTATTTTTGATTATAAAAAAAGAATTTAAGTCAAAAAAATATCTAAAAATATTATTATATTTAATTATATATTTTTTTATCAATAAAATGGGTTTTAATTACTTTGAGTAAAGAAAGAATGCTTGAATATTCTCCAAGTTATTCATTTACATTTTTTATCTCATTTAAAGCACTATTAAAATCTTCCTGTAATAAATAAGTTTCTGCAGCTTTATTTTGTTCTAATGTTTTAAGTAAAATATTTTGTAAAAATCTATAATAATAGTCTTCTAGTTTAGGTGTATCAGACATAATAATAAATATATAATTATTGAGATCTTAATTTATATATAAATTTTTTAATAATTCAATAATTTTTAACTAGATTTACATATACTTAAGTCTTTATCTATTATGTCAGAATCTATATTTAAACAATCAAGGATTGAGTGAAATACATAATCATGGCTAATCTCGGTATTAGCATAATTTTTAATTGAAGATACTGATTCAGGATATTTTGCTTTAAAATCATCCGATACCCAAACTATAAGCGGCACAGTTACTTGTTCTGCAAGTAGTGGACCTCCATGTCCGTAATAGCCGTTTTCTCCTAGTGATTCGCCGTGATCCGATACATATAATAAAAATGCATTTTTATTTTTAAGTAGATCTATTAAATTAGATAAAAAAAAATCGGCATATAAAATAGAGTTGTCATAGCTATTAACTAAAGCAAGCTTATCGCAATCGCTCGCATCCCCCTTAACCTTAATAGGGCAGGTAGGGGTAAAATACTCAAATTCTTTAGGATATCTCGCATTATAATTCCAGTGACTTCCTGAGGTGTGGACTACTAAAAATTGTTTTTCTGAATTTGTTATTATTTCTTTTATAAAAGGCAATATTTTTTCATCATGATCATTCAGAGAGAATAGGGCAGAGCCGCCCGGTACTATAGTAAAATTAACGTCATTGTAGATATTACTTAGGTCAAAATTTGCAAAACTCCTCATTAAAGTTTGAGTGCCGATCCAAGTAGTATTAAAGCCAAGGTTTGTTAAAATTGATAAAAAGCTGTTCTCTTGTCTACTATTTTCAATTTGACTTGCAGGATAACGTGAAAGTAACGATGGTACGGAAATATAGGTAAGGTTAGAAGAAGATTTAGCTTTGAAAGAAATTAGGTTTTGAGCAGTCTTTAAGTAAGGAGTCGTATCTCTTTCATAACCGTTAATACCGAAATGATCAAATCTTGCCGATTCTCCTATAACTAAAACGCCTATAATATCGGCTTCAGAGTTATCTATAAAATTATATTGTTTGCTAATATCTATACATGCATAATTTTTATCACTGAAATTTCCGGCAAAATTAAGATAAGTATTATGTAAATACTGAACAGGAAAATAATTTTTTAGTATCTTAAATGAAGGAGTAATAATATTATATACAAAAATAAGTAAACAAGCGGCAGATAATAGTTTTGTTACGAATGATTTAGAATTTTCGGCAGCGAAAGATTTGAGGGTATAAAAACAGGTAAAAAGGCAAAAAATTATCCATATTATTAACTTAATGCTGGTTAATTCATAAACTTCGTTTAAATCCGTTGAGAAAAAACTACCTATTACTTGTTTAGTAGGATTTATTTTGAAGAAATAAATGTAATAACTAGCAATAGCGGATGTTATAGATAAAAACCCTGTGCCGATTTTTAACACTAATCTATGTACGTTAAGACCAAAAAATGCTATAAAAGAAAATATATAAATATAACAAAAATCTTTTGATAATTCTAATATCCCTCTAAAGATCGTTGCTTTATAATAATCAAATTTATAAATCAATATTGCGGTATTAAATAATAAATAATAAATAAAGGCTAAAATTGTCGATAATTTAATTAATTTCGTATCTAAATGTTTTTGAATAGTTTTTAGCATATAAAACATAATATAAGTAGACTTAATAAATACCATGATCATAAAAAATCTTCAAGAATTTTATCGGCTTTTAATACTGAATGCTCCGCTTATCGCTATTGATTACGGGAGTAAAAAACTTGGTATGGCTATGTCCAATGGGGAATGGAGTATTGCTATGCCTTTAAATACTATAACCGAGGTAAATAAAAAGGCTGTTATTACTTCTTTGCTTAATATAATCGAAAAATATAAAATTTGCGGCGTTGTAATAGGTCTGCCGATTGATATGAGCGGTGTAGTAACACAGCAAACAAATATAGTGATGAAATTTGTCGAAGAGTTGGCAAAGTCTACAAATTTGCCTATATATTTACAAGATGAAAGACTAACTACAAAAGCAGCGAATAATTTCCTTAAGTCATTTGGAGTGAAAAGAAAAGACCGTAATAATAACGATGATGTAGTAGCAGCTAGTATGATACTGGAAACCGTGCTTGATTCGATTAAGAGGTTTTAAATTATATTTGTTAAAATTGTAGATTATTATTAATTAATTAGGAAAGAATTTATGGAGCCTATGGGTATTAGCCAAAGTAAACTTGCTCGTGATATTGATGTACCTATTACTATAATCAATAATATAATTAAGCATCATCGCTCTATTATTGCTGATACCGCACTTTAGATAAGTATTTTAATATTAATCCTCGCTGGTGGATGAATATGCAAAACCAATATGATTCAGAATTAATAATATCGACTTTTCATTCAAATATAGAAAAAGCAAGAAATATACTCGATAAGTATAAATATTGATTTATATAAAGAATTAGAACTCATGAGAAAAGAAGAAGAGATAAATTGATTTGTTGATAATTATATATTTCTAACAGTATCGCCTAAAAAGAATTGCTTGGAAAGCCCTAATGTTTTGATATCATTTTCGCTTCCGTGGGGTTTTGTTGCATGGTTGCCTATGTCATTCCCGCTTTTGCGGGAATGACAATAGGGTCTTTTTTTTTAAGAGTCGGGTAAAACAAAATCACCTTTTTTAGGCAATGTCTTTCTAGCTTTGCAAAAACCTTATTGTAAAGATATATTATTTATGATAGAAACGGTGCGATAAAAATAAATAAATATACCATGAAAATATTAATTTTAGGTGTTACCGGTATGCTAGGTAATAGCATATTTAGCTTTTTAAGCAGTAATAAAAAATTTGACGTTTATGCGACAGCCCGAAATAACTCCGCTCGTTCTTATTTTTCTAAAGATTTATCCGATAAATTAATTACAAATGTAGATGTTGAGAACCATGATTCTTTAGTTGAAGTATTTAATAAAACAAAACCCGATATAGTAATAAATTGTATAGGACTTGTAAAACAACTGGCAGATGCGGGTGATCCGTTAAAAGCATTACCGATAAATAGTTTGTTACCGCATAGATTAGCGGGTTTATGCGAGCTTGTAGGTAGCAGATTAATTCATATCAGTACGGATTGTGTATTTTCAGGAAAAAAAGGTAATTATAAGGAAAGTGATTTTCCTGATTGTTATGATCTCTACGGACGTTCTAAGCTTCTTGGTGAGGTAGACTACCCTAATGCTGTTACGCTGCGTACTTCCATTATAGGTCATGAGTTAGCAGGAAATAGAAGTTTAACCAATTGGTTTTTAAGTGCAGAAGGTTCAGTAAAAGGTTTTGAGAAAGCTATTTATTCAGGTTTTCCGACAGTAGAGCTTGCAAGAATAATAAGGGATTTTGTATTGCCTAATAAAGAGTTACGCGGGCTTTATCATGTTGCATCAAAACCGATTAATAAGTTAGAATTGTTAAAATTAGTAGCGGAAATATATAATAAAGAAATCGATATTATTCCGTCAGATGAGCTTATAATAGATCGCTCACTTGATGCTACTCGTTTTAATGAGGTGACGGGATATACTCCGCCTGATTGGCGTGAGCTTGTAAAAAATATGTATTTATATAATGTTTGTAGATAAAACTTTAATGATTACGGGAGGCACCGGTTCGTTTGGTAATGCGGTGCTTTCTCGTTTTCTTGAATCTGATATTATTAACGATATTAAAGAAATTAGAATTTTCAGTAGGGATGAAAAAAAGCAAGAAGATATGCGTATTGCTTTAAGTAATCCGAAACTTAAATTCTATATCGGGGATGTGCGTAATTATAAAAGTGTTGATGAGGCGATGCATGGTGTAGATTACGTATTTCATGCAGCAGCTTTAAAACAAGTTCCAACTTGTGAATTTTATCCTATGGAAGCAATCAATACTAATGTGTTAGGTGCTGAAAATGTTTTAGGTGCAGCCATTAATAACAAAGTTGCAAAAGTTATAGTTCTTAGTACAGATAAAGCCGTATATCCGATTAATGCAATGGGATTATCTAAAGCGTTAATGGAGAAGTTAGCAATAGCAAAAGCACGTATGCGTTCAATGAATGAAACAGTGCTATGTGTTACTAGATACGGTAATGTTATGGCTTCTAGAGGTTCGGTAATTCCTCTTTTTATCAATCAAATAAAACAAGGTAAGGAATTAACCATTACCGAGCCGTCAATGACACGTTTTTTAATGTCGTTAGTAGATTCGGTAGATTTAGTTTTATATGCGTTTGAGCATGGTCATCAGGGTGATATTTTCGTACAAAAATCTCCTGCAAGTACAATTGAGGTACTTGCAAAAGCGTTACAAGATATATTCAGTAGCAAAAATAAAATACGCTTTATCGGTACACGTCATGGAGAGAAGCATTATGAATCGTTAGTATCATCCGAAGATATGGCAAAGGCTGAAGATTTAGGCGGTTATTACCGTATTCCTATGGATGGACGTGATCTTAATTATGCAAAATATTTTGTTGAAGGTGAAAAGAAAGTAGCGCTTTTAGATGATTACACTTCGCATAATACAAGACGTTTAAATTTAGAAGAAGTAAAGGAGTTATTACTGACTCTTGATTACGTACAAGAGGAACTAAAAAATGCTTAAGGTAATGACGATTGTCGGTACTCGTCCTGAACTTATTAAACTATGCTGCGTGATTTCTGAGTTTGATAAATATACTAATCACATCCTAGTTCACACCGGTCAAAATTATGCATATGAATTAAATCAGGTTTTTTTTGATGATATGGGAATTAGAAAACCTGATTATTTCTTAGAAGTAGCAGCAGACAATACTGCAAAATCTATCGGGCTTATTATTGAAAAAGTTGATGCAGTTCTTGAGAAAGAAAAACCTGATGCCGTTTTATTCTACGGTGATACTAATTCTTGCTTATCGGCAATTGCCTCTAAACGCCGTAAAATTCCTATTTTCCATATGGAAGCAGGAAATCGTTGTTTTGATCAACGAGTACCTGAAGAAATAAACCGTAAGATAATTGATCATATTAGCGACGTTAATATTACATTAACCGAGCATGCTAGGCGTTATTTAATTGCTGAAGGCTTGCCGCCTGAGCTTACCTTTAAATCAGGTTCACATATGCCTGAGATCCTTGACCGCTTTATGCCTAAAATATTACAATCTAATATTCTAGAAAAATTATCACTTACATCAAAACAATATTTCTTAATTAGCTCACATCGTGAAGAAAATGTTGATGTAAAAAATAATCTGAAAGAATTATTAAGTAGTTTACAAACGCTTATTAAAGAGTATAATTTTCCCGTAATCTTCTCAACACATCCAAGGACTAAAAAAAGGCTCGAAGATTTGGAAGGGTTTAAGGGGTTAGGAGATAAAATAAGATTTTTTCCGGCTTTCGGGTTTACGGATTACGTCAAGCTTCAGGTGAATGCATTTTGTATTTTATCCGATAGCGGTACTATTACCGAGGAAGCATCGATACTTAATTTACCTGCTTTAAATATTAGAGAAGCACATGAGCGCCCTGAAGGTATGGATGTCGGCACGTTAATTATGTCGGGTTTTAAGGCTGAGCGGGTACTGCAATCGGTGAAAGCTATTACGGAAGAACACGAAAATAACAAACATATGCAAAATATTGTACCGGATTATGCAGAAGCAGGACTTGTATCAAAGAAAATATTACGTATAGTTTTAAGTTATGTTGATTATGTTAACCGTACGGTTTGGTTTAAATGACAGAAGAAGATAAAATAGTTGAAGAATGGTATTCGGCAGATATATTTCATACTAAAATAAAAGAATTTATTAGTTCTGTTTCCAGTATTATGGATATTGGATGCGGGATTCGTCCACAACAATATATAGTTCCTGATTTACTTATTTGTGTAGAACCATATCAAGAATATGCTGAAATATTAAAAAAGAATTTATCAGGAACTAATTCAATAATAATTCCTTTAGATGCAAAAGCTACTCTTACTACATTTTCCGATAAATCTATTGATTCAATATTTTTAATAGATGTTATAGAGCATATGCCTAAAGAAATCGGGCAAGCAGTGTTAATTGAATGCGAACGGGTAGCTCGCAAACAAATTATAATATTTACCCCTTTGGGTTTTATGCCGCAAGAAGTACATGATACCGACGGTTGGAATTTACATGGAGGAGAATGGCAAGAACATAAATCCGGATGGCATCCAGAAGATTTTCCCGGGTGGAGTATTATAGGATGTAAAGAATTACATACTCATAATGCTAAGGGTGAGCTTCTTACTACACCTTATGGAGGGTTTTATGCAATAAAAAATATAGTATATACCGAAAATTATTTTAATGACGTATATGGAGAAAAGATTTTATTTGATACTACAAATCATTTAGAAAATTTTAAAGCTACATTTCCTGACTTTAGAGAAAAAGTTATAAACAGTGAAATTGTAAAAAATAGTTTAAAATGTGGTTTATGGAAGTGTCAACGCACAACAGAGCTATTAATTGAGAAAGGAGCAACAAAGTCCTTAAAAGAAATTTTAGAAATAGTAGAGAGTGAAAAAATAAATTTTGCTATTAATACAGCTCAAGAATATGTATCTAAGATAAATAAATTTGCTTCACAATTTAAAGATATCAATAATTTACAAAAATTACTAGATTCTGCTAATGTACAAATAAATAATTTACAAGAATTATTAAAATCTACTACAAACCAATTAACAGATCAGTTAATCGTTAATACTGAAGAATTAGAAATACTTAAAGAACAGTTGAAAATCAAGGAGCAAGAACTAAACATCAGTAATGAGAATCGCTCTATTTTTATAAAGATTTACGCTAAAATAAGAAGAATATTAAATAAATTAAGAGCAATATGAGGGATATAGCGTTTAATAAGGTCTAAGTTAAATGAAAATATTACAAATAAATGGTTATGAATCACCGGGTCGTAGGTTTCATGGTTTGTCTATAACGCCGATTTTAAAAAAATATGGTATTGAATCTAAGCATTTAGTATGGGCTAAGGATACTAAGGATCCTGAAGTACTAACATTTGAGGGTATAGTAACAAGAAAAGTAAATTTAATTCTTCAATTAATAGAAGAACAAGCTTCTCTACAATCTATGCTATATCGTAATGTTCCTAAAATAATAAAAATGCCGGCTTTTCAAGAGGCGGATTTAATACATCTTCATATTATACATTCCGGTTACTTTAGTATTAACGATTTATCAATGATCACAGATTTAAAACCTACTCTTTGGACATTACATGACCCTTGGGCAATGACCGGACGTTGTGTTTATCCAATGGGTTGTTTAGGCTGGAAAAAAGATTGCGGTGTTTGCCCTGATCTTAAAACTCCGTTTGCAATGAAAAAAGATAATAGTAGATGTTTATTTAACTATAAACGTATGGCTTATAAGAAAGCTAATTTTAACATAATTGTAGCATCAAAATGGATGCACGATATGGTTAATGCCTCTCCACTGTTTAATAGTAAAGAAATTAAAGTTCATAATTTACCTTTTGGTATAGATTTAGAATTTTTCTCTTCCGATTTCACCGCAAATGCAAGAAGACGCTTTAATATTAGTGAAGATAAAATAGTAATATGTTTTCGTTCTGAAGATACTCATTTTAAGGGCTACCAATATATTATGGAGGCACTAGAAAAATTAGAAACTACAAAACCTATATGTCTTTTAACGGTTGGTAGGCATAATATACTAGAACGTTTTAGAGGAAAATTTGAGATAATTGAGCTTGGTTGGGCTAATGATGATGTATTACTCCGAGATGCTTTAGCTGCTTGTGATATTTTCCTGATGCCGTCTGTTGCGGAAGCATTCGGTGTTATGGCAATAGAAGCTATGGCATGCAGTAAACCGGTAATAGTTTTTGACGGTGATAATTCATTGCCTGAAGTAACTTTTGCTCCAGAAGTCGGCATCTCTGTTCCAATGCGTGATAGTAACGCTTTATCATATGCTATAAAGCAATTAATTGATAATCCGAAAGAGCGTTTAGGGCGAGGTAATAAAGGTAGGAAAATAGCTGAATTACATTATAGTCAAGATATGCACATAAAAAATTTAGTAAGTATTTATAAAGAGACCTTAAATAAATGAAAATTTTACTTTTAACTGATATACCGCCGTGTGAGAATTATACGGCAGGGTTAGTATTATATCCTTTAGTAAAATTTCTACCTTTAGATCAAATTGTTATCTGTAGTGTTGCAAATCCTACTCTAGAATTTAAAATACCAAAAGAACTAAAAGAAATTCCTCACTTAAAATTATTTAAACCTATTGAATCCGCTAGAAGACATAAAGAAGGAAAAATAGGAGACTTAATTGCTTATAGTTTTGAGTTATTTAATGCTGCAAAAGTAAAATATTTTTTACTTCCTAAAATAATAAAATTTGCTAAAGAGCAGCAAGTTGATGCTATATGGGTAGTATTGCAAGGGCAGACTATAATTAGATTAACACGACCTTTAGCTAAAAAGCTAACAGTATCTTTATTTACTCAAATATGGGATCCTTTTGAGTGGTGGCTTCGAGCTAATAAAATTTATGGGTTTACTCAAAAAAGGCTTTTAAAAGAATTTGATGAAGTAATTAAACATAGCACTTGCTGTGCTACTGCTTCATGGGCGATGTCTGAGAGTTATAAGGCTAAATATAATATATCTACTATACCGGTAATTGCAGGATTACCAAAAGAATTCGCCCGATTACTTTCTACTTCTTATAGAGATGACAGTGAATTTATAATTAGTATGGCAGGACAGTTTTATGCTCAAGCTGAATGGCTAAGTCTTATTAGTGCTCTTAATCAAGCTAACTGGATTATTGCAGGTAGAAAGATTAAAGTTCGGGTAATGGGTGGATGTTTTCAAGCATTTACGCAATCATCTGCTAATTTTGAGTATTTAGGATGGCGTTCCCAAGAAGAAACCATTAGATTACTTACTGAGTCAGATCTTCTTTATATGCCTTACTGGTTTTCTGAAGAATTTTATAAAGAATCAAGTACGAGTTTTCCTTCAAAATTAGTTACATATTTTGCTTCCGGTAGACCGGTCTTTTGCCATGCTCCTGACTATTCTTCACCAAGCAAATATATAGCAGAAAATAATGCAGGGTATTTATGTAATTCTCTTGCTGCTGATAAAATAATATATGAGCTTGAAAAGGTAATAACTGATGAAGATTCTTATAAAAAATTTGCTAAAAACGGTTCAGAATGCTTTTTTCGAGATTTTACGTTAGATTGTATGAAAGATGCATTTTTCAAATTTTTAGGGTTGAAGAGTTAGATGAAGCAAAACATATACACTCCTCTAGTTTCCATCCTTATTCCTGTATATAATGGTGCTAACTATATGCGTGAAGCTATAGATAGTGCTTTAGCTCAAACTTACAAAAATATTGAAATTCTTGTTGTTAATGATGGTTCAAAAGATAATGGAAAAACAGAAGCTATTGCATTATCGTACGGGGACAAAATACGTTATTTTTATAAAGAGAACGGTGGGTGTGGTTCAGCCTTAAATTGCGGCATAAAAAATATGCAAGGGGAATATTTTTCATGGCTCAGTCATGACGATGTATATTTACCTAATAAAATTGAACATCAAGTTAATATATTAAATAAATTAGATAATAAAGATACTATTGTTTATTGTGGTTATGAACTAATTGACAAAAAATCACGTTCTTTATATTTTGTAAAACTAGATCAAAGATATTCAAAAAAAAAATTAGACATTCCACTATTTTCGCTTTTGCATGGCTTAATTCATGGATGTACATTATTAATTCCTAGCAAATCTTTTCAAAAAATTGGTTTATTTGATGAGTCTTTAAAATATACTCAAGATTATGATTTATGGTTTAAACTTTTTCGAGTAGCCCCTATTTATTTTGACCATGAAGTTCTTATAAAGTCTCGGCTACACTCTGAACAAACTGCTAATACCGCTTTAAATCAATTAGAGGAATATGAGATTTTATGGTCAGGTTTTTTAAAAAAATTAACAAAAGAGGAAATGATCGAAATAGAAGGGTCTACTAATGAATTTTTATCTCATATTGCTGCTTTTTTAAAGAAAAATGGATACATGAAATCATATAAATTAGCTCTTTCTATGGCAGAGCAGAAAATTATAGCAGGATTTTGGGTTTTTATAATTACAGAAATAATATATTCTTTAAGAGAGTACGGGATAAATACAACAATTACAAAAATATATAGATGGATAAGGAAGCGTATCAACAAACACTAAAAAATAATCTTATATTTTATGCTCCTAGTGTTCATACAGGGGGAGGTTTAATATTATTAAAAGAAGTTCTAAATAGTAAAGATTTTACCAATAATTGGAAACATATATATTTAGATGAAAGGGTAAAAACGAAATTAGATCTATCTAATTCTATAAAAAATATTGTTTTTATTAAATCACGGTTATTAGCCGAATGGGAATTAAAGAAAAATTGTAAAATCAATGATATTGTGCTATGTTTTCATGGGTTACCTCCTTTATTTCCTATAAAAGGTAAAGTAATCATATTTTTACAAAATCGTATTTTATTAGAACCTCTAAAAAACAATAACCATTCAATTTTAACATCATTAAAAAAAAATTGGTTACATTTAGGTTCTAGATATAACAATATAAAATATATAGTACAAACTCCTTCTATGCTAAGAGTTGCTAAGGAGTTTTTAAGTCAAGACATTGATATCGCTGTACTAGCTTTTGTCCCTCAAAATAATCAGGTAAAAAAGAAAAATTCAGATTTTAAAAAATTTGATTTTATTTATCCTGCTAGTGGGGAATCACACAAAAACCATATTAATTTATTGAAAGCATGGAGAATTCTTGCTGATATAGGCATAAAACCATCTCTTGCTTTAACTGTAAATGTTGAGTTATATCCTGAATCGGCTAAAAAATTAGAAAAATATATACAAGAATATAAACTAAATGTTATTAACCTAGGAGAAATATCTTCTAACGAAGTGTTAGATTTATATACACAAGTTTCAGCATTAATTTACCCTTCAAAGTCAGAGTCATTAGGTTTGCCTTTAATTGAGGCTACAGAATATAAAATACCTATTATTGCATCTGAATTAGATTATGTAAGAGATGTAGCAAACCCAAAAGAGACATTTAATCCTAATTCCCCTACGTCAATAGCAAGAGCAGTAAGAAGGTTTCTAAATAATAATGAGAGTTTAATAGCTGTAAATTCAGCAGAAGAGTTTTTAAAAGAAGCAATTAATTAGTTTATTCCTCAAGTATTTTTACTTTTGATCCATCACCGATTTTAGTCATACCTTCGGTAACGACTAAGTCGCCTTCCTTAATATCGTTTGAGATAATTTCAATTAAACCTTCTGTGCGTGTACCGATTTTTACGTATAATTGCTTAGATGTGTCACCGTCTATTTTATAAATAAAATTACCTTGATTATTTCGTTGAATACAACTTTCGGGAACGGTTAGATTTTTATGGGGATTAATTATAAGCATAACATCTATAAAGCTATTATGCAGTAGACTTTTTGAATAACTCGCTTCTAAAGGTAATTTGTACGTTAATCCGGTACTCGCATCCTCACGTACTTCTTTGTATGCTGCGGTGCGAGGTGAAGTATTTCCTTCAAATTCCTCTTTATTAGCTTCGTTATTTAAAAAGTCTGTATCTTCATACGGTAAAATAATTTTAGCGGTAATAGTACCGTTATCTGATAAGTAATGAGATACTGCTCCGATTTTGCTTTTAATTTTTCCTGCAATTAAAACTTCAGTATCGACTCCAACTTTTCCGCTTAAAGATTCCGGTAATTCAATGAAAATACTTTGTGAGTTTTCTATTCCAGTAATGCTAAAGAGATAATCTCCAATTTTTATTTCATCACCGACTTTAGCCTTAATTACACCTATTTTACCGGAGTAGGGTGCAGTGATTATCATATCGTTGTATGTTTTTAGAGCTTTGGAATAATTAAATTTTGCGTCTTCAAGTGCGCTTTTTGATCTTTTATGTTCTTCGCTGCTTATAAATTTTTTAGCAAATAAAGCTTCTTTTCTATTATAATCTTCTTGTTTTGTATTTAATAAAGCTACTGCTCTAGATTTGGTGGTTTCTGCTATGTTTTTATCTATAACTAGCAATATATCCCCTTTTTTTACTATTTCTCCTTGATGTGCTGAGACCTTTTCAACTACTCCGGTGGCATTAGCATAATAATCACGGCTATTATCATTTTGGCATTGCCCTACAATATTAAATATGTCATAAAGCTCGGCAATTTGTACTTTAGTTGCTTTTACACCGATAATATTTGTGGTTACTTCTTTATTTGCTATCGCAGATAATGAAATAAGTAAAATAAGTAAATTCATAAACTTTATAAACATGAGATTACTTTTTTAGTGTTTTAAGCTCCGTATCTGTTAACCATTTATATTCTTTTTCTAGAACTTTCAAGCCTAATTTTTTCTAGTTGTTCATCAAGATCAGGTTCAGGAACGATAGCAGAACCCATAAATTCAAATCCTTGATAGTTAATTTTTAGTGTCTTACAAGTTTCTTGTAATGATAATAAATTTTCTTCTATATCATCAATAAATATTATTGATTTAGGATAATAATTCGTTTTACGTAATACATATTCAAGCACACTTCCTTTATCATATTCTGCGGTGTAAATTATTCCGTCTTTTAATGTAGGTTTACCATAGCCGGCACTAAAATCTTCGATTATTATTTCATCTTTCAAAGGTGAAAATTCTTGAAAATTTACCCTTAATTCGGCTAATTCACGAATTCTCCATTCGATCATATCTTCAATTGTACCGAATTTTCCAGTAGGAAGTTTAGTAAGGCCCATTGCCGGTACATTTTTTTCTTTAAGTAGAGCAAATATTGTTAAGATATCTGGGTTAACAAATCTAGCTTTCCTATCTTTAAGAACAATGCTAAGTAATAATTCACATTCTTTTTTGGTAAGTCTTTTTTCAATATTGCTTACTAATTCTTTTCTATAGTCATGTGTTAACCTAGATTCATCACTATCCATTACAATTACTTCATCTACATCAAAAAGCACTAAGCTAGTATTATCGGCTTGCTCTATTGCTTCTATAACTTCTTTAAGATCATGAACTTTATTTATTTTACTATACATATTTATTTTTTATTGATGGTTTAAAATTCTACGTCACGTCATTACGGGCGGCATTGTTGCGTGGAGCGATAAAACCCACTGTGTCACCTAGTTCGCTTGACCACGGGGTCCATAAAAACAACTTAAAGTACTGATAATTTTAGTATTTTTAACTGGATCCCGAGGTCAAGTCGCGGGGATGACAGGGGTAGGATTGATCCACGCAACAATGTCTGCATATCTATCTTTATTTTGTAACGTCACTTATTACTTCTTCTAAGGAATTTGTCATTACCTTTAAATCTTCTTCTCTAGATAAATTATGGTGACCATCCTTAATTAATTTTAATACTATTTGTTTACCGGCTATTTTTTCGAATAATTTTGTTGAAACATTATAAGGTACATCTTCATCCAACATACCATGAATTAGATGCATAGGTATATTTATATCAATTTTGTTTTTTGTTAGCAGTAAATGTTTTTTTGCATCTTCTATTAGTTTATAGCTAATAGGATATTTATGTTCGCAATTTTTACCGCTTACTTCCAGCATTCCCCCTTTTTGCATCTTATTTTGATCGTCTAGCGATATATTTTGCCAAATATCTTCGGTAAAATCGGGAGCAGGAGCTAAACATACAAGTCCTTTTATTTTATTAGGAAATCTTAAAGCTGCAAGGAGTGCTAGCCATCCTCCCATGCTCGAACCGACTAATATTGCCTCTGTATCTATTAACTTGTCTAAAATTAGCGAGATTCCCTCTAACCAATCACTGATTGTTTGATCCTCAAATCGTCCTGATGCGTTTCCATGACCGAAATTATCAAAAACAATAAAATTATAATTGTTTTTTTTACAATAATCTATTAAATAAAGAGCTTTAGTTGATTGCATACTAGACATCAAGCCGTGTAAAAAAATTACAGATGGAATATTTGTATTAATTATTCTATAATTATTATAGACAATAAATTTGTCTTGTGTTCTATTATAAGGCTTGTGCATTTTAAATAATTATTTTAATAGATTGAGATTTAATGCCTTCATTAAAGTCAAGTAAACGATACAATAAATATACCATTTTGCAAGTAGTTCCTGCTCTAGTTTCGGGAGGGGTTGAAAGAGGTACTATAGAAGTTGCAAAATATCTTAAAATTCTTGGTTATACTCCTATCATAATTTCGGCAGGCGGTACTTTAGTTAAAGAGTTAGATAAGGAAGATATATTGCATATTGAAATGAACAGTAGCAGTAAAAATCCTTTTGTAATTCTGAATAATGCAAGATTAATAGCAGAAATAATTAAAAAATATAATGTTGATATAGTTCATACAAGATCAAGGGCACCGGCATGGAGTTCATATCTAGCAACAAAATGGACAAATGCTAAATTTTTGACTACTTTTCACGGGGTTTATAATATTCCGAATAGTTTTAAAAAATATTATAATAGCATAATGCTAAAAGGCGAGAAAGTTATTGCCGTGTCCAATTTTGTAAAACAACATTTGCTCGAAAACTATAAAGTTGATGAAGATAAAATAGTAGTAATTGAGCGTGGAGTGAATTATTATTATTTCGATCCAGCAAATTTAACGCCAGAAAAACTTAAAAAATGTTGTGATAAATATGATGCACCGAGCAACGTGCCGATAATATTAATGCCTTCTAGAATGACAAGCTGGAAAGGACATCTTGTTTTAGTAGAAGCATTAAGTAAGTTAAAACATAGAGATTTTTATTGTTTAATGGTTGGTGATATATCTAGACATCCTAATTTTACTAATAGAGTAAAAGAGCTTATAGCTAATCTAAAACTTCAAAATAAAATTCAAATTTTTGGTAACGATTCAGATATAATAAATCTTTACGGAATTTCTGATATTATCGTTTCTGCCTCAATCGAGCCTGAAGCTTTCGGTCGTACTATTATAGAAGGGCAAGCGATGGAGAAGCTTGTTATTGCAACTAATATTGGCGGGGCAGTAGAAACAATAGATAATAATATAACCGGTTTCCATGTAGAACCCAATAATGCTGACGCATTAGCACAGAAAATTGATTATTGTTTCTCGATTTTAGGTACCGATACTGCTAAGAAAATCCAAGAAGCAGCAAGACATACAGTAATTAATAATTTTTCCCTTGATCTGATGCTTAGAAAAAATCTTGAAGTTTATAAAGAAATCTTAAAAATTTCCCATATAATCAATTGATCTGCACGTTGCTCGTCGTCTCGCTTATTATTATAGGCTCTACCCTCACGTCTGTCACCAAATGGGGCTGAATTGACTGTAATTAAAATTTGATTATAATTGCTATTAATGAGTGTTGAAAGGCATTGTTACGTGATTCGGTACAACGATTCTATGTCATTCCCGCTTTCGCGGGAATCCAGAAAAATAACCTTAATATATGTATATTTAGTTAACCACCCTGCATTTGCAATGCAGGGCTTAAGATTACGGCATCAATGCCTTAGCTATAGCTAGTTTTCAACTTGAAAGTTTCCAAATTTATCATCTCTCGACTCATGTTTATCAATATAATCCTTGATCATTTGG
>JAPYLE010000104.1 GCA_027293795.1 Rickettsia endosymbiont of Ixodes persulcatus | reverse complement strand
ATGGTGCTTGTGATGCTAACGCATCATGGCGCACATGGCAAGCTAAAGCTTTTCCATCTGGAAGATGGAGGTTTTAACCACCAAAGGGACTATAAATAATCTTATTGACTCTGAAAAACTATTGCCAAAAGTAACAAAATGACTATCAAGTTTCTTTCAGAAAGTACTATTAACCGAATTGCTGCTGGTGAGGTTATAGAAAGACCTGCATCAGTAGTAAAGGAATTAATGGAAAATGCTGTTGATGCCGGTAGTACCAAAATAGATATATTAGTAAATAACGCAGATATTCAACATGTTGCCCCTATCAATGAATTTCCTGAAAATCAACCACTTTCATCTGAAAGATGAAAGTTTGTTTTATAGCGACTAGAAGTCGCATATGAAGCTCAAGCTTATGCGACCCGTATGTGCAAAATCATGTCTGGCTCATGTGCACCAATATGCCTATTAATCATATAATCGTTACATTACCACTATTAGACCTACAGTGACTTCCTTGCACACACAATGTCTACCACACTGTATAATAGCGACTATAGTAAACAGTACGTAATTTCCTGACGTATTGAACTCATGGTGCTTGTGATGCTAACGCATCATGACGCACATGGCAAGCTAAAGCTTTTCCATCTGGAAGATGGAGGTTTTAACCACCAAAGGGACTATAAACTAATTTATCTAAATAATATTTTGTAGTAAATCCTTTTATTATTTTTTGTTTATACTGCCAAACACGTTTTATAATATCAGAAGTAACACCGATATATAAAGTACCATCGTATTTATGAAAGTATATAAACATAGTAGTCATTCATTTTTAAATACTAGATACCGCGATCAAGTCGCGGTATTATGACACTATATTTTCTCTACTTTGCTTAGCCTCTACGCACTTAGCCATAGTTACCGAATTTTTACTAATTATATCAGTCATATAATAATTAATAGGTTCTGCAGTTATAGGCTCTTTTAATAATTGATCTTTAGAGCTAAATTTAGTAAATTTATTCTCTATAATTTTACCAATACTAGCAAACACCTTATATTCTTCAGCAAGCTTAATCCGTACTGCTTGCAAATTATCCATTCCAATACCTATTTTTAAATGACCGGCAAGCTCTTTAATAATTGCTATATCTTCTTTAGCGTTTCCTACAGGTGATACTGCTTTTTCTGCTATTTGTGGTCTACCTTCTAAATTTACGTAAATTCCGCTCTGCTCAGTATAAGCAGCCGCAGGTAAAATTACATCTGCATTAGTAGCACCTGCATCCCCGTGATGTCCTTGATATACTATAAAAGCCGATTTAAGTTTATTAAATGGGGCTTCATCGCTACCTAGTAAATAAGCTAATTTTGTTTCCTTTAATTCATCAACTGAGCTATTAAAACCGATATCAAGACCGCCAACTATATAAGCGTGATTATGCAATATATTAAAGCCCTTCCAATCATCACGCATAATATTATATTCAGCTACTATCTTATGAATAAGCGACAATATAGCATATCCGTCATCTCTTGCATATACACCGTCACCTACTATAATTATCGGATATTTTGCTGCTTTTAAGGCTTTCGTAAACTCGTGAGTACCAATGGCTAGCTCCTCAATAATCTTAATATCACTTCCTAAATCCTGAATTTCATAAGTTTGATTATGCCCTTTTCCTATTCTTGCTACTTTTAATGAACCTGCACGCACCCTTTGCCCTATGCGACTATTTAATATAGGTGCTATTTGTCTTGGATTTGCTCCGATTAGTAAACATAAATCCGCCTTTTCTACGCCGGCAATAGTTGTATTAAATAAATAATTTCCTCTCTCGCTTGTATCTATTTTATAGTTAAACTGATTAACACTATAATTATTACTACCAAGTTTCTGAAGTAACATTTTTAGCATAAACATTGCTTCAACAGGTGCAAAACAGCCGGCAAAAGCAGCAATTTGTTTAGGATTAATAGATTTAATTTTATCAGCTATCGTATTTAAAGCTTCACTCCAGCTAGCTTCTACTAATTTACCGTTTTTTCTGATATAAGGAAGATCTAGACGCTGATATTTCAACCCGTCATAGCTAAAACGATTTTTATCCGAAAGCCATTCTTCATTTATTTCTTCATTAACACGAGGTAATATTCTCATTACCTCATCACCTCTACTATCAATACGAATATTAGAGCCTTCGGCATCATGCACGCCTATAGAATTTGTGTGTCTTAGCTCCCATTTACGGGCTTTAAAGGCATATGGCTTAGAGTTCAAAGCACCAACGGGACAAATATCAATCATATTACCGGAAATTTCTGAATCGAGAGCTTGTTCTAGATAAGATGTTACTTCCATGTGTTCTCCACGATGAATAGCTCCCATTTCTTCTATTCCCGCTATATCATTAACAAATCTAATACATCTAGTGCATTGTATACATCTAGTCATCGCTGTTTTAATCAGCGGACCCATATATTTATCTTTAATAGACCTTTTATTTTCATGGAATCTACTAGTACCTTTACCGTATCTAAAAGCCTGATCCTGCAAATCACACTCACCGCCCTGATCGCAAATAGGACAATCTAAAGGGTGGTTAATCAGCAGAAATTCCATTACCCCTTCACGTGCTTTCTTAACCATCGGTGTATCAGTATGAATAACCATACCGCTGCTGACTGGCATTGCACAAGAAGCTATAGGCTTTAGAGATTTTTCCATTTCAACCAAGCACATACGGCAATTACCAGCAATTTTTAGACGCTCATGATAACAAAAATGAGGAATTTCTTTGCCTGCTTGTGTACAGGCTTGATAAACGGTGCTACCTTCTGATACTTCTATTTCAGAGCCGTCTATAATAAGCTTTATCATCTTTTATTTATCTCCAGTAGCAAATTACTTAAGTAATTTGCTACTGCTTTAAAAGTTGTACAAATCAAGCTTGAAGCGGTTCTTCGCTTGATTTGGAAATAAATTTTAAAAAATCATTGTTTTTTACAAAAATTTACTAAAATTATTAATCTCAAAAATTGTCTTGTACCGCTCTACAAGACAATTTTTGACTACTTTTTTCGAATAGTGTATTTAATAATTCGCTATTCGTATTATTTTATCCAATAAGTCATAGGGTTCGGATAAGCTTGATCTTCTATCATATACTTAAAACCGATGGCAACACGAAGTATATACCAAACTGCCAATGCAAAGTACAGTACTACTCCAATAATGATAAACGTAAATATGAAACATACAATCCACCCAAGAACTCCGAGACAAAAAGTATGAAATAGAAATACATAATGGCTGATAGCAAAATTATCCCCTTTATCTTTATTGAGATATGCAAAAAATACTCCAATTAATGGCAATATCGGAGCTACTATCCCGCATAGATATAATATATATACTACAATTAAATTTTTCTTACCGCTCTCGGTATATTCTTTAAGATGCTTATCCATATGTTTACCTCCTTTGTCATTCCCGCGTAGGCGGGAATCCAAAAAAAATCTTTACCTAAATCTTTCCAATCAGGTTGGAAATAAATTTTAAAAAATCATTGTTTTTTACAAAAATTTACTAAAATTATTAATCTCAAAAATTGTCTTGTACCGCTCTACAAGACAATTATTGATTTTTTCTATTAATTTTATTTTCCAACCACGATTCTATTTTTTTAATGCTTTTCCTCTAGCAAGTACTTCCTTAATATCAACACATTCTTCTGTATAGACAAGCTTTATAACATTATATTTTGCTGTAAATCCCTTGATCACTTTTTGCTTATGTGCATAAGCACGACACAGTATATTATTAGTAACACCAATATACAAAGTACTATTACGATCAGAACATAATATATGTACCCAATACATTTTTATTATTTTTGCTTTACTGTTTTCTAAATTCCCGCCTACGCGGGAATGACATCATTTCAAACTCTCTACCACAAAATGCATAATACTTCCGTGCTTTATATAATTTATCTCATTATCTGTAAATATTTGCAATATTAAATCTATTGTCTGAGTCTCTCCGTTTTGTTTTTTTATCACGCATTTAACAGGATTATAAGGTCTTATATGCTCATTTAAGCCTATAATATCAATAGATTCCGATCCGTCTAACTTTAAATCTAACCTTGTATTGTTACCGGTAAAAGTTAGCGGTAAAATACCCATACCGACTAAATTTGAACGATGTATTCGCTCAAAGCTCTCGGCAATCACTGCCTTTACACCAAGCAGTTGCGGCCCTTTTGCTGCCCAGTCTCTTGATGAACCGCTACCATACTCTTTACCGGCAAAAATCACTACCGGTGTGTTATGTGCTTTATAGTCCATAGCTGCATCATAAATAGTTTGCTGCGTACCACTTAACTGGTTTATAGTAAAACCACCTTCTATACCTTTACACATCTCGTTTTTTATACGGATATTAGCAAATGTGCCACGCATCATTACTTCATGGTTTCCTCTACGTGATCCGTAAGAGTTAAAATCTAGAGGCTCTATATAATGATCCGTTAAATATTTAGCAGCAGGACTAGTTTTACTAATACTGCCTGCCGGTGAAATATGATCGGTAGTAACAGAATCACCGAAAATTGCTAAAATTCGTGCAGATTTTATGTCTTTTATATTATTCTTGCTGCCTATATCCTCAAAATAAGGCGGATTATTAATATAGGTACTATTCTTATTCCAGTCATAAGTAGAGCTAGTAGTAACCTGTAAATCTTTCCACTCTTTCGTTCCGGTAAATATATCGGAATATTTTTCTATAAACATAGAGGGATTAATTGAATTTGCAATAACGTTATCTATCTCTTCCTTGCTTGGCCAAATATCTTTTAAATAAATATTTTTTTCTATCGGTTGACTATTTAAATCTATATTAAGAGTGCCGCTAAGTGCGTATGCTACGACTAAAATAGGTGAGCCGAGATAACTTGCTTTAGTAAGGGGATTAATTCGTCCTTCAAAATTTCTATTACCCGATAAAACGGAAGCAACAACCAACCCGTTTTTGTTAATAGTTTCCTCTATTTCCGGATTTAGAGGCCCGGAATTACCGATACAAGTAGTGCAACCGTAACCTACTAGGTTAACCCCCAATTCATCTAAATATTTATCAAGACCGCTAAACTTCAAATATTCTGTTACGACTTGTGAACCCGGAGCAAGAGAAGTTTTAACCCAAGGCTTTACCTTTAATCCGTGTTCTAGTGCTTTTTTAGCAAGAAGTGCTGCGCCGATCATAACGCTAGGATTTGAGGTATTAGTACAGCTAGTAATCGCTGCAATTACTACATCACCGTTACCGATTTCATAACTCTGATTTGCTACGACATATTTTTTATCAATGTCTTTATTTTCTATAGCAAAATTCGGTAATTCTTGTTTAAAATTATTTGCTACATCGTTTAAATTTACCCTATCTTGCGGACGTTTCGGACCGGCTAAAGAACTTTGTACTTTTGATAAATCTAGCTCTAAAACCTCGGTATATTCTAGCGTTTCCGAAGAATCATACCAAAGATTTTGCATTTTAGCATACTCTTCTACTAATTTAATTTGTGCTTTTTCTCTTCCTGTTAGTTCTAGATATTTTATTGTTTCATGATCAATCGGAAAAAAGCCGCAAGTTGCACCGTATTCAGGCGACATATTAGAAATAGTTGCACGATCGGCAATCGTTAGATTTTTAAGCCCTTCACCGAAAAACTCAGCAAATTTACCTACTACTTTTTTCTTACGTAGCAATTCAGTAACAGTTAGAACTAAATCGGTTGCAGTAGCAATACCGGTTAATTTACCGGTGAGTTTCACTCCAATTACCTCCGGTAGGATCATAGTAAGAGGTTGACCAAGCATTACAGCTTCCGCCTCTATGCCGCCGACTCCCCAACCAAGTACCGATAACCCGTTTACCATAGTTGTATGGCTATCTGTTCCAACTAAACTATCAGGATAAGCAAGTCCGTCTTTATGCCACACGACTTTTGCTAAATACTCTAAATTTACTTGATGGCAAATACCCGTACCTGGCGGCACTACTTTGAAATTATTAAATGCTTGCTGTCCCCATTTAAGAAATGCATAACGCTCTATATTACGTTTCATTTCCATTTGAACATTTTTATCGAATGAATCCTTAGCTGCGTAAGAATCAACGCTTACGGAATGGTCTATTACCAAATCAACAGGAATAAGCGGGTTAATTTTACCGGCGTGCCTGCTATTGTAGATTTGGCGGCTATGCGTGATGCGATGAAGAAAATAGAAGGCGATCCGTTAAAAATTAACCCACTTATTCCTGTTGATTTGGTAATAGACCATTCCGTAAGCGTTGATTCTTACGCAGCTAAGGATTCATTCGATAAAAATGTTCAAATGGAAATGAAACGTAATA
>JAPYLE010000103.1 GCA_027293795.1 Rickettsia endosymbiont of Ixodes persulcatus | reverse complement strand
CGAGAAGCCGGAAGAATAGAAGTTACTATAGATGCTAAAGACGATTTCATTAGCGTTATTGTAATAGATAATGGTAAAGGATTCCCGCCTGAGCTAATAGGCAAAGCTACCGAAATCTATGTTACGACCAGCAGTAAAGGTTAATTGTTTCGGTATTTTCTGTTTATTTTTTTAATCTTAGTGTTCAAGCATGGTTTGATAAGAAGATTTCTACGGTTCTTGATCAATCCGTAATAGTTGCCGAATCTTATATTGCCGAGCATAAGTTACAGCTAAAAGAAACGGCTTTAGCTGTTGCTGAAGATTTAGGTGATATGTATTACGATTTAATTCATAATCCTGCTTTGTTTACTAAAACGCTTAATACCGAAACAATTATGGTTGGAATAGCAGCAACTAAACTAAAGGCAATTACAATACGATTTTGTAATTTAGAAGTATTATTATTATTGTTTTTAGCAAAGAATTTTTGAGTGAGTAAAATACCTAAAATTAAAAAAATTGCTAAATCAACTAATAAAAACCCAATAATCGTACTAAAATTCTTTGATTCTAAAGATATCACATAAAAAGTAGCACAGGCAAAAATAACGGCAGCTGCCATTAAAATAAAAATCAGCATTCTGCTAGAAAAATAAGAACGTAGATTTTGTTTAAGATAACTAAGCATAGATACTGTTTATATGACTATAACAGTTCTTTATAACATAAAAAAAGTTAATTGGAAACATTTCAAATTTTATAGTGAAATGGCATTGCTATATAATTATTGGGGTCTTGAAAATTCTACGTCATTGCGAGGAAAATTACGAAGTAATTAACGAAGCAATCCAGTAAAAAAATGCTAATTCATAGCATTTTTTTATTTTTTTCTGGATTGCCACGCTCCTTACAGTCGCTCGCAATGACGATATCAATCTTTATCTTGCAATGCCGGTAAAATTCTTAATCTATTAGGTTGACTAATCAAATAATTATTCTATTCTAAATATTAACAAATGAAGGGTTATTTTATGATTAATGAAAAACCAAATTCAATAAATGAGGAGTTTATAGAAGCCGTACAAGACGTTAATATAGAGAAAGTTATAGAGCTTTTAGAGAACGGAGCTGATATTAATTTTCAAGAGTGTACAGGAAATACAGCCTTTCATTATTCCACTATGAACAACAATTTCCCAATGACTCAATTATTACTAGATAAAGGGGCTGATCCTAATATTACATTTTAGATATTAGACGCAGCAATTTTGACACTCCTTTGTATATAGCGGTTCAAAAAGATAATCAAGAGATGGTAAAACTACTTGTTGAATACGATACGGTGCATCAGTTAATATAAAAATAAAAGACTATGGTGAACATATTCCTTTAAATATAACCAACGATCCCGATATAATTAAATTTCTTATAGAACACAGCTCAAAATTAACTAAAAATATAGCACATAAAGTAATACAGATTTAATGAAATATCTTATAGAAATAAAAGCTCCTATAAATCTTACAAATAAAAATAATCAAACTCCTTTAGATATAGCATATATTAAGGGGCATACAGATATGATAAACTTATTAAGTATGAAGTTGGTATATTTAATAGTATAAAATCATCTTGTAAAACTCTCTACAGGAGTTTTGCACTTAGCAAAATTGCGTATCAGCTAGAAGCCACCTAATGTTGTTCTGAATTGATGTTTTTATAACTTCCCAATTTTGTTGATATAAAGTAATTTTTTTATTTATCCTTCTTTTGTTCATATCGAGCCAAGCAAATACGGCAAGACAAATATGATTTCTCTGAGCTCGGCCTGT
>JAPYLE010000102.1 GCA_027293795.1 Rickettsia endosymbiont of Ixodes persulcatus | reverse complement strand
TGATTATCTAATGTTATCACGGGAAGCAGGTACTTTATCGGGAGGGGAAAGTCAGCGTATTCGTCTTGCATCTCAAATAGGTGCAGGACTTAGCGGTGTTTTATATGTACTTGATGAGCCGTCTATCGGTCTTCATCAACGAGATAATACAAGATTAATTGAGACACTAAAAAGGCTTAGAGATCTAGGTAATACCATTTTGGTAGTCGAGCATGATGAAGAAACAATGTATGATGCAGATCATATTATTGATATAGGACCAGGAGCCGGTATTCACGGTGGACGTGTTATTGCGGAAGGTAATGCTGAAGAAATAAAAAATTTTGAAGAAAGTATTACAGGTAGGTATCTAAGCGGTCGTCAAACAATTAAAGTACCTTCTGAAACACGAGTAGGGCATGATAATAGGGCAATCGAACTACTGGGAGCGGTTTCTAATAATTTAGATAATGTTGATATCAAAATTCCGCTTGGTACGTTTACTGCTATAACAGGAGTATCGGGAAGCGGTAAATCAAGCTTGATGATTCATACTCTATATAAAGCGGCTTTAAAGCATTTAGAACCAACTAGCAAAGTATTTCCCGGAAAATATAGAGAGGTAAAAGGACTTGAATATATTGATAAAATTATCGATATTAATCAATCTCCAATAGGTAGAACTCCTCGTTCAAATCCTGCGACTTATACAGGTGTATTTACTTATATTAGAGATTGGTTTGTAGAATTACCTGAATCAAAAGCTAGAGGGTATAAAGTAGGCAGATTTTCGTTTAACGTTAAAGGCGGTAGATGCGAAGCATGCCAAGGTGACGGGCTAATTAAAATAGAGATGCACTTTTTACCTGACGTATATGTAAAATGTGATATTTGTAATGGTCACAGATATAATAGAGAAACTCTTGAAATAAAATATAAAGGTAAATCAATTGCCGATATATTAATGATGACGGTAGAAGATGCGATGCAATTTTTTGAGAAAATCCCGTTAATCTACGAAAAACTAATTACCTTAAATGAGGTCGGGCTTGGCTATATTAAAATCGGTCAATCTGCTACTACTCTTTCAGGAGGTGAGGCACAGCGTGTTAAGCTTGCTAAAGAATTATCAAGACGTTCAACCGGTAAAACGCTTTATATACTTGATGAACCGACTACGGGATTGCATATTGACGATATTAATAAATTGTTGAAAGTGTTACATAAACTTGTTGATATGGGCAATACCGTTTTAGTTATCGAGCATAATCTAGATGTTATAAAAACAGCAGATTATATTATTGACGTCGGTCCTGAAGGCGGTGACAAAGGTGGTAAGATAGTTGTATGCGGTACTCCTGCCGACATTGCTGCATGCATCGATAGCCATACCGGTAGATATTTAAAGCAATATTTGAAATAAGTCAATGCCTATGATTGTGGTGGTGAGTATAGAAGCCTAGAGAAGAAAGTGCATTTGAAAATTCAGAGTTAGGAGTTATTTCGTTTGGTATTCCGCTGCAACATATGTGACCGTTTAAGCATATCACTTGATCGGAGTTTTTTATTACGGTAAATAAATCGTGCGAGATCATAAAAACCGTAATATTTAGCTTTTTACGAAGCAGATTAATAAGCCAGTAAAATTCTTGTTGACTCGTTACGTCTAAAGACTGCAACGGTTCATCTAAAATAATTAAGTCGGGATTATTAACTATTGAACATGCAAGAACCACTTTCTGAAACTGCCCTCCTGAGAGCTTAGAAATTTCTTGATCTTTTATATGTTCTAAATCAATAAACGAGTTTATCTCTTTAATATTGTTATTGAAGTTACTTGGTGCTAATAGATCTAAAAATTTTTTCACTGTGATAGGTAAGTCAGGGCTTAGCCCGAACTTCTGCGGTACATATCCGATTTTTAATTTGGGATTAATTATAATCTCGCCGCTTGTCGGTTTTTCAAGCCCAAGCATTAATCGCACTATGGTAGTTTTACCTGCACCGTTAGGTCCGATTAAAGTAGTAATGCTATTTTTTCTGACAGTGAAATTAACGTTATTTATCGGCAATTTATTCCCAAATTTTTTAGATACGTTACGAAACTCTATTATAGGTTTTTCCATTTATTTATCTATGGAATAAATTCCTATTAGTTCTACCTTGGAAAGTAAATGTTTTTGCAAAGCTAACACTAAATCTTGTTTGCTAGTATTCTCATCAAGTGCAAGATAATCATTTAGAGCGTATAGTTTGAAAAAATAACGATGAGGTTTACCGGCAGACAGACAAGGAGCACCGTATTTTTTTTCTTTCCAGCTATTATTTAAAATTTTAATATTGCTATCTATTTTTCCTTCTGAAAGCTCGGTAATAGAAGCAGGAATATTATATATTATCCAATGATCCCATATACCGTGCGGTGGTGCTATTTCTACCGGTGCATCTGGATCATCCATGATAAGTGCAAAAGATTTAGTATCTGAAGGAGCATTATTCCACTCTAAATGCAGTAAAACATTCTGTCCTTTACAAGTGAATTTACCAGGAATACGGTCATTATGTTTAAACACCGTACTTGTTCTTATAAAAGTCATAATTATTTACTTCTATGAGTGTCATTCCCGCGAAAGCGGGAATCTAGCTTTTTTGGGTGTTATCCCGCGAGCTTGTAGTGGGATCCAGTATTTTTTAATTTTTTCTGGATTCCCGCTTACGCGGGAATGACATAGAACTACTTATCAATTCACAACTTGCCATTGTCCGTCAGGTTGGCGGCATGCATTACCGTATGCTTTTTGCTGTTTTCCGTCTATTACCACTGTTTGAGTGTACTCACGGCAATATTGACCAGTGCTATTTTTATAAGTTTTGCTAGGCGTTACATAACCGTAATTACCGTTATCCGGATTACGCCATTCTACGCTAATACCGCTAGGTGTTGTTTCTAAAGCTCTTTGCGAGGTGAGTTCTGCAAGTCTTCTATCCTGCTCATCCATACCTGCACCGATTTGATTACCAAGGATAGCACCTAATAACGCTCCGGCACCTACTCCAATAAGTTGTCCTTTACCTTTACCGAACTGAGAACCAAGTAATGCACCTGCCGTACCGCCGATTAGCGTACCGCTACCTTGCTTATTCATACCGCCCGGACCGGTACATGCTTGTAACATAAAAGCTGCAAGAGCTATAATCATAATTTTAGATAATAGTTTCATATATATTCTCTCTAAATTAATATATAATTTAATAAGTATATGGTTTTTAGAATTTTGTAAAGTATAAAACACATTGAATTTTATATTTTCTTTGTTAAACTAACACAACTAAATTGGAAAGATTGGTCATGGATACTAATAGCCGTAATCAGTTAATAAAATCGGCATCTTATTTATCTGTTACTACGGCATTAATTATTTTAAGTATAAAATTATATGCTTGGGTTGTTACCGATTCGCAATCAATACTTGCTTCTTTAATTGACTCGATGCTTGATATAACTTCCTCCTTTATTAATTTAATAGCTTTAGGGTTTGCTCTGCAACCACCTGATCATCATTATCGATTTGGGCATGAAAAAATGCAGGATTTAACAATTTTTTCTCAATCAATATTTTTCTTTGCTTCGGCTTTTTTTGTAGGTTTTTCTTCGGTTAAATCTTTATTTGAAAAAACAAAACCGGAGAATATTAGCGACGGTACTACTGTAATGTATGTATGTATATTCTTAACAATTATTTTAGTACTTTATCAAACTTATGTAATTAAAAAAACAGGATCGGAGATAGTAAAAGCCGATAAGCTTCATTATTTCACGGACTTACTAACTAATGTTATAGTAATTATCTCTGTAAATTTAAGCAATCATTTTTGGTTTGTTGATCCATTATTTGGGGTAGTTATTTCATTATATATATTTCACGCTTCTTATTCTTTATTTAAAAAGGCATTTAAAAATTTAGTAGATCATGAATTACCTGAACAAGATAGGCAAAAAATTCTCTCGATAGTTAATAACCATTTAGGTGTGAAAGGTATACACGAAATGAAAACTAGATATGCCGGTCAAAAAGCTTTTATCCAGTGCCATTTGGAAATGGACGGCAATATGTCGCTTTATAATGCTCATAAAATTAGTGATGAAATTGCTTTTGAAATATTGCAAGAATTTCCGGAAGCTGAAATAATTATTCACCAAGATCCGCATGGATTCGAAGAACATGTAAATTATCGTGAATATATTGTTAGATAAAGAAACTAGTTTTAATAACTTTTTCATGCAGCAAGCTTTAAAACAAGCCAGGATTGCTTTTGATAAAAATGAAGTTCCGGTTGGAGCAGTGATTGTAGATAGATTAAATCAGAAAATTATTGCTAGTAGTCATAATAATACCGAAGAAAAAAACAATGCTCTTTATCATGCTGAAATCATTACTATTAATGAAGTATGTAACATTATATCTTCTAAAAATTTAAATGATTATGATATTTACGTTACTTTAGAGCCTTGTGCTATGTGTGCGGCAGCGATTAGCCATAGCAGGTTGAAACGTTTGTGTTATGGAGCATCTGATCCTAAACATGGGGCTGTTGAAAGTAATTTGCGATATTTTAACAGTAGTGCTTGTTTTCATAGACCGGAAATATATAGCGGAATTCTTGCCGAAGATTCGGGGCTATTAATGAATGAGTTTTTTAAAAAAATAAGAACTGCTATTCCTAATCATGGTAGAGCATTGTTACGTAACCCAAATGATGTCATTCCCGCGTAAGCGGGAATCCAGAAAAAAATAATCTATATTATTGGTACAAAAATTGTATATTTGACAAAATAAACATATAAAAACTTATTTTTTTATGTTTTACTGGATTCTCGCCTACGTGGGAATGACATCATAGTCATATAACAGCATCGCTTTTAACTAGGAATGACATCGAGAGTAAGAAAATAAAATATGTTAAAACTATTAACCCCCTATTATTTTAATAAATTATCAAAGGTTATAATACCTATATTAACTATATCTACTTTCGTAATGACGGTTATAGGTCTTTATTTAGCCCTCATAGTTTCGCCGGTAGATTATCAACAAGGTGAGTTTGTACGCATTATGTATGTTCATGTACCTGCTGCTTGGATGGCCCTTGGTATTTATGTTTTTATGGCAGCATGCAGCTTTAGTTATTTAGTATGGAAAACTACTATGAGCTATTTGCTAGCTGTAGCTTCTAGTTACGTTGGAGCTACTTTTACTTTGATTAGTTTAGTAACAGGCTCTTTATGGGGAAAGCCTATATGGGGAACATGGTGGGTTTGGGATGCAAGACTTACCTCTATGCTTATATTATTTTTATTATATTTAAGCTATATTATAATAGTGAATAGTGCGGATAATATAAGAAAGGCACAAAATCCTGCTTCGATTATTGCTCTTATCGGTTTGATTAACATACCGATAGTAAAATTCTCAGTAAATATTTGGTATAGCCTGCATCAGCCAGCTAGTGTTTTAAGGCTTGGTTCTCCTACTATTCATTCTTCAATGTTGAAACCCTTAATTATTATGTTTATAAGTTTTGTGCTATATTTTTTATTAATACTAACTATGCGAACTTCTGTATTAATTTATAAAATTAAGAATCGATAATAAAATGACTTATGTTGTAACCGATGAATGTGTAAAATGTAAATATACCGATTGCGTTGAAGTATGTCCCGTAGACTGCTTCTATGAAGGGGAATTCATGCTAGTCATTAACCCTGATGAATGTATAGATTGCGGCGTATGCGTTCCTGATTGTCCTATATATGCAATCAAACCCGAATCACCGGAGTTAATAGAATGGGTAGAACGTGCAAAAGATTTTATAGAGAATAAGGGATGGAAAAATATTACCAAAAAAAAGCCTGCTTTGTCTGATGCCGATAAATTTAAAGATGAGAAAGATAAGTTTAATAAATACATGTTTGCTGAAGTATACTCCGAAGTAAAATGAAGAGTTAGTTATACGAAGTTCAACCTGAAAAAGAGCAAGGAATCCACAGAGTGAGGAACGGAGCGTATATTAATACGTGAGTACCATAGAGTTCTGGTAGGATGACTAGTCAATTTTTCAAGTGGGGGAGTATATATGTGTTTATTTGGTCACAAAACTTAATAAAAGCTTTTTATATGAATCTAATTGCCGATCAAATATAGAACTAAAAAATATAATATGTTATATATACCATTAAGATAATGTTGAATTATTTAATTTGAGGTGTTAATCATGAAAAAGTTACTTTTAATAGCTGCTACAAGTGCAACAATTTTATCTTCTACCGTATCATTTGCTGATGGCATGGATAATGAGTGGTATTTAAGAATAGATGCCGGTGCAGCAATGTTTAATAAAGAAAAAGATAAGGTAACCGGTGTTAAATTAAAATCTAATACGACTGTTCCCGTTGATTTAGGTATCGGTTATTATATTTCCGAAAATTTTAGAGCTGATTTAACTTTAGGTACTATAATCAGTGGAAAATTAAAGCAATCCGGAACTGCGGCTAATGCACCTTTTCCCGGTACTAATATTTCAGTAAGTCATAAATCTACTATTACACGTTTACTTATTAACGGTTATGTAGATTTAACTAATTTCGATATGTTTGGTGTTTTTGCCGGTGCCGGTGTTGGTCCTTCATTAGTTAAAGAGAAAGTTACATATAACGGGATAACCGGTCTTGCATCTACAACTCAAAACAGAACTAATATCTCTTACAAGCTAACTTTAGGTACTTCTGCACAAATTGCCGACGGTGTCAAAGCAGAACTAGCTTATAGCTGGATAGATGACGGGAGAGCAAAAGGTAAAAACGTAGTTTACCAAGGGCAAAACGTACAAACCGGTGGAATGCGTTATCAAAGCCATAACTTAACAGCAGGTATAAGATTTGATATCTAATTAAACAAGATAACAGTTTTAAGTAATAACCTAGTGTCATGCCGTGGCTTGACCATGGTATCCAAAAAAACAACTTAAAATACTAATATTATTAGTATTTTAAGTTAGATCCTGCTATAAGCTCGCGGGATGACAAGTCAGTAATATCACTTAAAACTATTTTTTATTGAATTTAGGTAAAAATTGTAAAATTATTATCTTTACTAACAACAAATAAAATTTAAAGGGAAAATTTAACAATATGAAAAAATTACTTTTAATAGCAGCTGCAAGCACAGCACTTTTAACTTCCGGTCTTTCATTCGCTGATTGCGATATGAATTCCTCTGTAGATTCATCTACTAATTCATCGATGTCATCATCTATGGAAAATCAATGGTATTTAAAACTTAATGCTGGTGGCGTGATTTTTAACAAAATAAAACCTAAAGGTATAGATTTTAAACTAAAATCTAATACTGGTTTTACCGGTAATATCGGAGTAGGTTATTATATCATGGATAATTTAAGAACCGATTTAACACTTGGAACAGTAACAAATGCTCATCTGAAAAAATCAATAACTAAAACTAGTCCAAGAGGTACTAATCCTACTCAGTCAGTAAAACATAAGCCTACTATTGTAGGTGCGTTACTTAACGGTTATGTAGATTTTGTTGATTTAAGTATGTTTAAAGTTTTTGCTGGTGCCGGTGTTGGTCTTGCAATGGTAAAAGAGAAAATCACAGGAAAAGACATTACTACAAATGCTAATAGTATAACTTTGACTGTTAATGATCCTAGCCTAACTACTAAAAATAAAACCAATTTTGCTTATCAATTATCTTTAGGTACTTCATTTGAAGTAGCACAAGGTGTAAAAGCAGAACTCGTTTATAGCTGGACAGATTACGGTAAAACAAAAAATACCACTAAAACTATTGATGGAGTCACATATAAATTTGGCGGAACCCGTTGTAAAGGTAATAACCTAATGGCGGGATTAAGATTTGATATGTAATTAAGCTCTCAAATCTTTTTACAAGCTATTAACACGAAAAAGGAGTCTTTAATTAAAGACTCCTTTTTCGTTTGTATGCTTTGGCTTTGTTTTGTCATTCCCGCGTAGGCGGGAATGACATTAACCGCTTTTAAGAACCACGCAACAACAATGTCATAAGATTTGTGGGAACGCATGCAGAATATGATAAGATAAATGTTAAGGAGATTTGAGTATAGAAATAAATATTATAAAAACAGAAAAAGAATATAAAGAAGCATTAAAAGAAATAGATAATTTATTAGATGCAAAAGAAAATTCCTCAAAAGCTGAAAAATTAGAAATATTATCAATATTAGTAGAAGATTATGAGAATAAACATTATAAAATAGAAGCACCTGATCCAATTGAAGCAATTAATTTTAGGATAGAGCAGCTTGGTCTTTCTAGAAAAGATTTAGAAAAGAGCATAGGTTCGAGGAGTAAAGTATAGCTAGACCATAGTAAATAGGTACATACTATGCTAATATATATGTTATAAATAATAATAAATAAGTTATGGCAAGCAATTACAGTTACGATTTAAGAATGAAACTATTCAAAGCTCTAGATGATGTGCTCTCAATTG
>JAPYLE010000101.1 GCA_027293795.1 Rickettsia endosymbiont of Ixodes persulcatus | reverse complement strand
TTACGTACTGTTTACTATAGTCGCTATTATACAGTGTGGTAGACATTGTGTGTGCAAGGAAGTTACTGTAGGTCTAATAGTGGTAATGTAACGATTATATGATTAATAGGCATATTGGTACACATGAGCCAGACATGATTGCACATACGGGTCGCATAAGCTTTAGCTTCATATGCAACTTCTAGTCGCCATAAAACAAACTTTCATCTTTCAGATGAAAGTGGTTGATTTAAAACTATATAGGACAGCCTAATATCACTTTTGATGATGCTATATTATCAACTGCTTGCCACGATCCTTTAAATACTTCAATGTTAGGAGACACAAATTATAATAATATGTATAACCTTGCTTGAACATATATTATGATATAATTTACTGCTAATATTCAAGGCTATTGACATAGAGTTATTGCTTATATATCCTATTTTTACCTAAACGAGATAAGGCTTAAACCTCATCATTTAAATATAGCTAATCTTATAAACTTCAAAAATCTGTAAGTTATAAGAACAACTTGGTAATAAAGAGGTTCATTTTAGTATTTTTTCTTTTTATAGTCAATTGATATAAACTTGGAACGTTGTTGCTCTCATCGCTCACCTATTATTATTCCTCACGCCTAGTTCCAAATTATCTGAATTGACTATAGTTGATAATAAAATTAACTTCTGTGTTACTAAAAACTAATAACATTGTGAGTTACAACATGGAAAATACTACAGAAGAACAAATAATAATATCTGAGTTCAAAAATGATGAAGATGAAGAAGAGAAAAGATTAAAAGCAGAAGATTCACGAAAGCAACTTAAAGCAATACTAATAACATTTGGTATTATTTTGACCGGTTTTTTAACTTTTACTTATTTCTTTTTTAATTACATAGAAGAAAAAGCAGCAGAATACAAACAACAGCAGCAACAAGAAACTCAAAATAACCAATAAAATTAAATATTATATTACCACGCTTCCTTTAGTTACAGTCTTGTTGCCTAGTTTTAATGTCATTCTAGCTAGAAAAGCGGGATGTTGTTGCATGGGTTAGGAAACGCATTCAGTATCATCTAGTTGCTTGGAACATTTGGACTATTACTTTCCGACATTAAACTAATGGTGGCAAACAGAGGTATGGTAGGTTGGCAAACTGCCATAGTGTGAACATTTGATCCTATAAAATTGATAAACTCCATTACGTAATCAATATAATCATCCATATCAAAATGCCCTGCTTCAAGCGGCACATAACTAGCTTCCGTCCAATCCGTAATATAAATATCGGCATACGGTAACAATTCTTGTACAGTTGATCTAAGTAAAGTAGCGTGATGCCCTGCCATAGGTGCTACTATTAATAATTTAGGTAATTCTTTTTTAAAACCTAATTTTTCAAAATACCTTAATTCACAAAAAGGCTTTTTTAGTATAACTTTTTCATTAATGTTATAGGTTTTATCATCAATAATTGTTTCAAGAATATTAAATTCGGGTTTTTCATATTTTCTAGTCATGCGTTCACAAAGTGTTAAATAAGCATGCATAATTCTTGCAAAACCGTTATCTTCTAATGACTCATGTGCATATGCTTCTTTTAGAATTTTTATACCTAAATGCATTGGAGCAATTTGTGCTCTAAGCCCCTCTAACATATAATATGTATAATTAGTACTTAAATCACAGTTAATCATAATTTATCCACAAATTTAATTTATACGTTTTATTCTATTTTAAAATCTCGATTCTTCATTTACTCGAGGCATGTGTTTAGTTTAACACTAAACATTTCTCAGTACATTAATTTTAGGATTTACGACTTAAGTTTTTATAAATGCGTGATAATAATAGTCTACATATAAATATGCTTATTTTTTCTTCTTGTTTTGCTTAGGAATCTGATGTAGCTATAGTATTCCGGACAGTTAATAATAAACGATATTAACAGGAAGGATAAAAATGACAGATATAAAGCCAAGGATATATCCAGCTGAATTTAAGGAATCGGCGGTTAAATTAGCTATTGAGTCTAAGCAACCTTTTACTCAAACAGC
>JAPYLE010000100.1 GCA_027293795.1 Rickettsia endosymbiont of Ixodes persulcatus | reverse complement strand
GTCTTAATGATTTAAAGCAGTTCCTTAAGAAATTAATTATAGATTGGGGAAAATTTTCTTTGGAAGATAAATATCGTAAAACCAGATTATCTTCCTTAAATACACTAAAATTATTAACAATTATGGCTTAACTTGATGCGTATGGCTGATTCTGTTGTGCGAGCCCGTATTAATGAAGACGTGAAAGAAGAAGCAGCTTTAGTACTTGCTGCCATGGGGCTTACTTTATCCGATGCTGTTCGTATGCTTTTATTTCGTGTTGCTCGTGAAAAAGCATTGCCATTTGAACCGCTTATCCCAAATGATGAAACAATTAAAGCCATGAAAGCTGCAAGAAGCGGTAAATTAGTTCATATTGGTAATGTAAATAATTTATTATCCGATTTAAATGAGAACGATTAAACGTACTATACAGTTTAAACGTGACTATAAGCGTGAAAAACGTAGAAAACATTAGAGTTATTTCGAAACTCTATTTCTAGAGGTAATATTTATACGTCGATCCGGTACTCGCATCCTCACGTACTTCTATGTACGCTGTGGTGCTGTGTCTCCTTTAAATTCCTCTCTATAAGCGAGTTTCGAAAGAACTCTATTGAATAAATTTGGACTTTTCGCTGTGGATACGGTTGCGGTGAATTTGTAGAAGATTGTTTTAATATAAAACAAAAAAGGGATAAATCCTGATAGGCTATAGCGATATTACCGTTTTACATTTATTACTAAGCAACCATTATAATACTATTCACGGTTCAGTGCTAACCTCTTTATTACCGCCTACTAATCAGGCTATTACGCCGATGATAAATATTCTTAAAGGAAATAATAGTGAAATACAGCTTATACCTATAAGTAAAATTAGTGGGGAAAATATAACAGGTAAAATAATATGCGGCAATTTAATGGTTTTTAGCAAGTTAATAGGAACTTCTATTAACCTAAAAAAGGGTAATATATTACTGCTTGAAGACGTTAATGAAAAAGCCTATGCAGTAGTAATCTAGTACAGTTAAAAAATGCCGGTATATTTGATGGTATAGAGGCGGTAATTTTCGGTGATTTTACTAAAGGAGATGAATTAATAGGACCGAGTATAAAAGATTTCTGCTTAAAGCATATCCAAAATATAGAAGCTTATAAAGCTGAAGGAATAGGGCATGGTGAGATAAATCATCCAATTATTATGAATCATGAAGTAATTATAAGCGATAGTGTTTTAAGTTTTACTAGTCCTTTTGAAATAATAGAAAACGAATGACAAATTCTATCAGAATAGGTACAAGAAAAAGTCCGCTTGCTTTAATTCAAACTAATTTAGTTATTCAGCAAATCAAACAATTTTTTCCTGATATTAATTGTGAAATAGTGCCGATTACTACTAGTGGTGATTTAATCCAAAATAAACCCTTATACGATATGGGCGGTAAAGCCTTATTTTTAAAGGAAATAGAGCAAGTTTTACTTGATAAAAAGATTGACTTAGCTGTTCATTCTTTAAAGGATGTGCCTGGAAGGATTCCTGAAGATTTAATAATTGCTGCTGTTTTAGAGCGTGAAGACCCTAGAGATGTTTTTATTTGTCTCAAATATAAATTTATAGAAGAGCTGCCGCAAAATGCCGTAATAGGTAGCTCGGCAGTACGAAGAAAAGCATTTATCCAAAAAATAAGATCTGATTTAAAGGTAACGGTTTTTAGAGGGAATGTTGATTCAAGAATAAAAAAGCTAATGAATAGTGAAGTTGATGCAACGATTTTAGCATATGCAGGGCTGAAAAGACTTAATGCATTTAATCCTCAATATTGTCATTTGATAGAGTATCCACAGATGTTGCCGTGTATAGGGCAGGGAGTCGTGGCAGTTGAGATTAGAAAAGACGATAATGCTATGCATGAGATATGCAACCAAATTAATCATCTTCCTACCTTTGAATTAATAAAGCCTGAAAGAGCATTTTTAGAATATCTAGATGCCGATTGTCGCACGCCGATTGCTGCTTACTCTAAATATTTAGATAAAGATAATATAAAAATCGATTTCATGCTTGGTAACCTTGACGGCAGTAAAATAACTTCCCATACTGAAACTACCAATATAAAAACCTCAAAAGAAGCAGGCATAAAAGCTGCTAAAATGATGTTGAGTGAATTAGAACGATAATAGCAAATAATATTTAAATTAATCGAGGAATTATATGAAAACAATTTTACTTGTAGCACTGCTTAGTTTTCAATATATGGGTGACAACAGTAATGCGTTGGGAATTAGAGCAGCATTGCAGAAAGGCTATGAAAAAGAAGGCTTTAAAGTTGAGAATGCTGATATAAATATTGAAGAATTAAGTCATACTCAAATAAATACTAATCAGACACAAAAGCAAGTCATTTTTATAGGTGCAGGGCTTGATGGGATTAAAGGATTTGACATTTTAAAATCAATGAAAACAGTAGTAAATTTATTTGGAGTGGGCATCAGCTACCAACGGAAGTAAAGGCAAATCTAAAAATTTTAGATACAATATCATTGCCTTTTTATGCTTTAAATGAAGAGCAAAGAAAACAAATTAAACAAGCAAACCCCGAAATTAAATTAATAGAAACTACAGGTATACCTCATAATCTTACAAAAGAAGAATGTATAAAAGATTATAATGATTTAAAAAATGATGAAAAGATTCCTCTTTCTTCCGGTGGTTGTATCATTACTTGTTTGGCAGGCGATGCACCGATACACAAGGAAATATAAAATTTTATACAGAAAATGAAGCATATGAGTTAGGAAAACAGTTAGCTAAAATTGCAAAAGATCAAAATATGATACTTTTAACAACTAACGGTTCAGAACCAGTCAATATAACCCGGAAACTAAAGAAAAACTTTCGGTACATAAAAAAAGAAGATCAATTAGATGAGGAAAAAGTGTATTTAATAGTTATTTAGGAGCAGCCTTAGAAAATCAAAATAGCGTAGTAATTATTCCAGGCGAATCTTCAAGCCAAGTTACTATAGGTACAAATTTATTACCGGGGCAGGTATATATTAAACCTAATCAGGCAATGAATGATATACATAAACTACAAGTAAATAAATTATTTTGCAAGAAGGGATAAAATATTCAACGGGAATAATAATGCTGAACTAATGGGTAATATAGAATGAGAATTAGTATCAATAAATTAAGCAAGACAACAATAAGATGGTTGATAGGGTGGTTTTAAAAACTATTGATTTTATAAGATTACTTTCCTAAAAAAGAAGCTAATATATGGTATAAATTTTTGCAAGATTAACAACTAAATTGTGAGAATTTGTACTATGGGGGGAATAGTAAACTTAGCAAAACTATGCCAAGAGTTTTTTGGAGAGACAGCCAATAATTTA
>JAPYLE010000099.1 GCA_027293795.1 Rickettsia endosymbiont of Ixodes persulcatus | reverse complement strand
GTAATAATCAAATTATAGAGTCAGTAATATTTGAAGGAAATTGTAATAAAGAAATATTTACAACCTATGTAGAGACTATATTAACTAAAGAATTACATCCTGGACAAGCAGTAATTATGGATAATATCAACTTCCATAAGGATAATATAATAAGAGAATTAATCGAGTCGGTTGGGTACAGAATTTTATTCTTACCTACATATAGCCCGGACTTAAATCCTATAGAACATTATTGGTTTAAGATTAAGAACGAAATAAGAAAAGTTACGGGGCAATTCAAAGATATCAGTATGGCTGTAGAACATGTACTAAAGTTTATAGTCCCTTTGGTGGTTAAAACCTCCATCTTCCAGATGGAAAAGCTTTAGCTTGCCATGTGCGCCATGATGCGTTAGCATCACAAGCACCATGAGTTCAATACGTCAGGAAATTACGTACTGTTTACTATAGTCGCTATTATACAGTGTGGTAGACATTGTGTGTGCAAGGAAGTTACTGTAGGTCTAATAGTGGTAATGTAACGATTATATGATTAATAGGCATATTGGTACACATGAGCCAGACATGATTTTGCACATACGGGTCGCATAAGCTTTAGCTTCATATGCGACTTCTAGTCGCTATAAAACAAACTTTCATTTTTCAGATGAAAGTGGTTGATTTTTTTATGGATACCGTGGAAGAAGGGGTCACGGTATGACACAGAAAAGAGCTGAATTCTCGCATCTGCGGGAATGATATGTTACATTCTAATCTTCATTTAAAAACCTAACGATTTCCTCAACTATTTTCTTAGCATCTCCAAATAGCATAAAAGTATTATCATGATAAAATAGTTCATTTTCTATGCCTGCATATCATTATGCCATAGAGCTTTTAATAAACAAAATATTACGGGCTTTTTTCAACATCGAGTACCGGCATACCATAAATTGGACTATTCGGGTCATTTTTTAGCAGCGGGATTAGTTACGTCATTTGCCCCAATCTATAATTAATTTCTTAAGGAACTGCTTTAAATCATTAAGACATCCAGTAATAGACAGGAATAATTCTCTTGACCTTTTCTGTAGTTCAATAAATGCTTTGGTTAAACTAATTTCTCTATCATTTGCTAATTCTACACAATTCGATAATCCATGAAAAATAAGCACACTACATAATTTACCATATAATTCACACAAAACTCTTGCAGATTTACTTCTCCCTTTAAGATTTTCAATTTTTGCATGACTTTTATATAATTTAAATAATAATTCAATTTGCCATCTTGCTCGATAAATTATCATTATATGCTCAGCATTAACCATATCCTCTGATATAGCTAGACCATAGGAAATAGGTACATACTATGCTAATATATATGTTATAAATAATAATAAATAAATTATGGCAAGCAAGTTACAGTTACGATTTAAGAATGAAACTATTCAAAGCTATAGATGATGTGCTCTCAATTGTTAAAGCATGTAAAATATTCAATATAGGTCGTAACACTATATATAGATGGAAAACTCTTAAATGGGAAACAGGAGATATAAAAGCAAAACCTTATGGTCCAGCAAGGGGTTATAATGCAAGAATAAATCTCAAAGAATTTGAAGAATTAATCATCAATAATCATGATAAAACAGCTAAAGAATTAAGTATTATACTAGGTAATAGATTACAAAGGACTAGAATAAATTACTATAGAAAACTACTAGGCTACACTTATAAAAAAAAGTCATCTTCATCCCAAAAGGGATATTGGTTTAAGGAATGAATTTATAGAAAAGATACAGCAAATTTCTAAAGGAACTCTAGTATTCATTGATGATAATAAACACCCAAGATTATCTCAACCACTACCGGCTCTCAGCCGGTAGGTTAGTGGAATGCACTAGAAGTGCCATAGAATTTAAGCTAAAGCTTATTCCAATCTAATATTAGAAATAGGAAGCTGATTGATGAGCTTCGGTGTATATGACCACTTGTTGTACTAAAATAACCTCGTTCCTAAAAATTCTTCCCTTAATATCCCTTCTTTAACTTGGGAAATTCTTGTCGTATCTTACATGAAGCCATCCCTTTCGCTCTTTGTACAAATTCACTTACTACTATGTTTTCCTTTCGTATATTCTGTCATATTCGTCCTGTATAAAATAAGTCTTCTTTATTTTATACAGGACGAATATGACTTCTTCAAACTAAAGTTTCTCCACCTGAAGGTAGAAGCTTTAACCATCAGCTGGATAGTAAAACAAATTTATAACTTACTTATCTTCTATTTTGTGCTATAATGTGTTAATGCATATACAAATATTAGTAACTAATTATGGCAGCTTCAAAGTTCCTAGATCCTAAAAATGATGTCGCATTCAAGAAAATCTTTGGTTCTGAAAAAAAACAAAGACATTCTTATTCATTTTATTAATGATACTCCTCGCAGCAGAGCTGCGAGGTATCTAAAAAAGTTTTAGTTGCTTCTGATGAAAAGCTTTATATGATGGTCGATCCGCACCTTGATTCTTTACATAGTTGCGTAATTTTTTCTCATCTCTATGTTTTCCAGCCGTACTCATAAAATATCCATTAGTCCAAAATTCGGTACCCCATAATTTATTTTTTAAGTCAGGAAATTTCTCAAACATTTTCTTAGCTGTTATAC
>JAPYLE010000098.1 GCA_027293795.1 Rickettsia endosymbiont of Ixodes persulcatus | reverse complement strand
TTGATTAAGATATAATTCTAAAATTTGATCCTTAGTAAATACTCTCGAAATCATATAAGAAAGGATCGCTTCCTTAATCTTACGTTCAAGAGAAACCTCGTTAGTTAGTAGAAAATTTTTGACCACTTGCTGAGTAATGGTAGACGCCCCTTCCATACGCCTATGATGTAGATAATTAGATATATTTAAAAATGCTGCTCTAATTATTCCAAGCAAATCGACCCCCGGGTGGTTATAGAAATTCTTATCCTCAGCGGCGATAAAACTTTCTATTAATGAACTCGGCACGCTATTAATCGGTACAAATACTCGGCGTTCAAAAGCGTACTCCTCCATTAATTTACCGTCACAGGAATAAATACGCGTTACTGACGGAGGGTAATAACGTGCAAGCTGTGAGTAATCAGGTAAATCACGCGAATAGTGATATATTATATACCCTACAACAACGCAGCCAATTAAAATAAGTACGGCAAAAATTTTTAAATAAAAAAATAGAGATTTATACATTTATAGATAATATTTTTTTACATTATAATAAAATAGACGAAGATCAACTTCAAAAAGAGTAATCGGTCCACAAAACAAGGAATGAAGCGTATATTAATATAGTTTGTAACACCTACTGTAAGACTTTGTGCCAATTTTTGAAGTTCTATCTAAGTATATATTTCACCGGTTAAGCTATTACTTGCAGCTTTTGTAATTTTTACATCAATAATTTTACAAAGTAAATCTTTATTAGGGTTTTTGATATATACGGACTGCATATATGGAGTCTTACCTATTATTTGATCGTCGAATTTACCGCTGCGATCAAATAGAACTTTCATGATACTACCAATACAACTTTCATTAAAAGCTAATTGTTGGCTTGATAGTTCTTTTTGCAATATAGTTAATCTCTCTGATTTTATTGTCGGTTTTCCCGGTGAAACAGATGAAGATTTTGAAGATACTTTAGATTTGGTACGCAAGATAAAATACGGTCAGTGCTATTCATTTAAATATAGTCCTCGTCCAGGCACCCCTGGAGCAACTAGAACA
>JAPYLE010000097.1 GCA_027293795.1 Rickettsia endosymbiont of Ixodes persulcatus | reverse complement strand
CCCCCATAGTACAAATTCTCACAATTTAGTTGTTAATCTTGCAAAAATTTATACCATATATTAGCTTCTTTTTAATTCATAATTTACTACCGTAATACCAGTATAACCTACTTGCTTTTCTTAACTTGATGTGTATGATCTACTAAATAGACTTCGCCATAATTTCTTAAATTTTCTATGAAGCTTTTATCACGAGCTAGAAAAAATATTTCAGATGAGTTGAAGATAGAAGGGATGATTAGGAATGTTTTATTATGCGTATTGGTAAATCGATTTGTCATCCCGCAACTTGATCGCGGGATCTAGTCTTTTTTAATGTTTTTCTGGATACCGTGGCTTGACCACGGTATAACATTGGTTGAAGAATACACCCTATAATGTTCAGTTTGCATTACTATTTTACTGGATTCTAAATATTTATTACCAAGCTTATGTGTCTTTGTATAATTATTATAGAAGTCAAAATATTCCTGTAGTTTATTACTATCTAGCATTGAGAGTATCTTAATCTTATATTAGTAATTCTTGACAAAAGGCTAAATATATTGTACAAGTTCAGCACCTTCAGAATGTAATAACAGTATATAGGCTTTAAATTTTTAGGGGAAATATCTTTTCATAAAATCTTGAAGTGCTTAAGTTTTTTTTTTGTCCTTAGGGATTTATAATGCTAAGTACCTCATCACGATCGTTTAAAAGCAAATTCAGAGCGGCATTTTGGCCTGTGCATAATTACGAACTCGGAAAGTTTATTCCGATGAGTGCCTTAATGTTTTGTATTTTATTTAATCAAAATGTTTTACGAATCTTAAAAGATAGTATTTTAATCTCCGAGATTAGTGCAGAAATAGCAGGTTTTGCCAAAGTTTATTGTGTTACGCCTGCCGCTGCTTTATTCGTGATTATTTATGCTAAAATGATTAATCACCTTACTTTTGAAAAGATCTTTTATTATTTAAGTGCATTTTTCATCAGCTTTTTTGTTTTATTTGCTTTCGTTATTTATCCTAATATCCATATTTTTCATGTACATCCCGATAATTTAGCTGACTGGATGGAGCGTTATCCTCATGTTAAGTGGTATATATCACTAGTAGGTAATTGGGGTTATATATTATATTATAGCCTTGCCGAGCTTTGGCCTAATATTTTTTACGTATTATTATTTTGGCAGTTTGCTAATGAACTTACTACTACCGAAGAAGCAAAAAGATTCTATACTCTTTTTTCGTTATTTGGCAACTCTTCTTTAATATTAGTCGGCTTTTTAATGATGAATCTATCATCGGAAGATACTATTATTAAAAAGTTTATGAGTATTTCGGATAGTAAAATCACTTTAGTTCAAGTATCCACGACAATTGTGGCAATTGTTGCTATTATTTGTTGTTTGCTAGTCAGGTTTATTAATAAAAATGTTTTTACTAACCCATTATTTTACGCTAAAGCAAAAAGTGGCAGATCAACTTCAGAACGTATAGGATTAATTAAAAGCTTTAAGTATATTGCAAAATCAAAATATTTATGGCTACTTTTAATTTGTTCTGCAGCTTTTGGGTGTGCTATTAACTTAGTCGAAACCGTATGGAAAGCAAAGATTAAGGAGTTATATCCAACTGTAAATACTTACGCTGAATTTAACAGTCTGTATATACTTTGGACAGGCGTTGCAATAATGGTTATGACCATCATCGGTAATAATATAATGCGTATGCATAATTGGTTTGTAGCGGCAGTAATTTCACCGGTTATAATAATGGTGACCGGCGTTTTGTTCTTTGTACTTATAGTATTTGATCAACAAATTTTATCATTATTTGACGGAGCAATTTTAATGTCGCCTCTTGCTCTTGCCGTTTCGATCGGCGGCATTCAAAATATTTTAGCTAAAGGTACTAAATATTCTATATGGGATACTTCAAGAGAAATGTTATATATCCCACTTGATGAAGAACTTAAAACTAAAGGCAAAGCTGCTGTTGACGTGATAAGTGCGAAAGTCGGCAAATCCTCTAGCGGTCTCGTACAATCTATTATTTTTACTTTAGTTCCAACCGCTACTTTTACCTCAATCTCACCAATTTTAATGGTAGTGTTTACTTTTGTATGCTTAGCGTGGATTTATGCAGTAAGGAACATATATTTTGAATATCAAAAAATAGCATAAAATAAATTATTGTCACCCCATGACTTGATCACGGGGTCCAGTAGAAATACTAAAATTATTAATATTTTAAGTTACTTTCTAGATACCGGGGTCAAGCCACAGTATGACACATAGAACTTTTCATAAACTTTTCTATCATTCTAGTAACGGAACGTTCTAGCTCAATATCTAATTTTGAATAATCAGAAAAGTTAAACCATTTCAGTTCATTCGATTCATTATTTTTTATAAAATTATCATTATTTACTGTTTTTAGTAAAAATCGTACATCATAGTGATAATGAGCAGGCTCCTTATGAGTTTGCGGAATATAATGGGTGTCTATATCAAAAATCTCCTTATTTATCGCTTTGATCTCATTAATTCCAGATTCTTCCATAGCTTCTTTAACTGCTACATTTAATATATTACTATCTCCATCACAATGACCACCTGGCTGAAGCCATTTATCAAGCTTTTTATGGTGCATCAATAAAAATTTAGTTTTATCATTATTAAGTAAGAAAGCCGAAGCAGTGAAATGTCCTATTTGTAAATCTCGGCTAAAAGGGTTTTCATATTCATTTAAAAATTCAAGCATTTTTGTTTTTGTAACAATTTGTTCCGGATATATACTACTGTAATTTTGTAATTTAATATGCAATTCATTCATAACGATAATTTTTTATATATTGAGCTTTGATATTTAACTCAAATTTTTCTACTAAGTCAAATGAAAATAATGCCGTAACATCCTCTTTAAATTATTATTTTTAACATGTTTCATGGTAATTATTATTGACAATTGATTAATATTTAGTTATATATAGCTAGACCATAGTAAATAGGTACATACTATGCTAATATATATGTTATAGATAATAATAAATAAGTTATGGCAAGCAGTTACAGTTACGATTTAAGAATGAAACTATTCAAAGCTCTAGATGATGTGCTCTCAAT
>JAPYLE010000096.1 GCA_027293795.1 Rickettsia endosymbiont of Ixodes persulcatus | reverse complement strand
TATGTTGATACACTAATTCTGTTTTTATAGTATGAAAAAAACTTTCAGCAACAGCGTTATCCCAGCAATTGCCTTTACGACTCATACTCTGTTTTATACCATGTTGTTTTATAATTTTTAAATGACTGTCAGAACAATATGAAGAAATACAAAAATGTGCATGAACAACTGTCCGGACAAGTGTTGACACATCAGTAGTACAGTATCTAAAAGGGAAAAGTTCAAGGAAGATTCAGCAAGAATTTCCAGAATTAAGGAAACAGTATTGGGGTAAACACCTATGGGCTGTTGGATATTTTGTAAGAACGGCATATAATGTTACTGACCAAATGATCAAGGATTATATTTATAAACATGAGTCGAGAGATGATAAATTTGGAAACTTTCAAGTTGAAAACTAGCTATAGCTAAGGCATTGATGACGTAATCTTAAGCCCTGCATTTGCAATGCAGGATGGTTAACTCGTAGGTAAAATTACCCGTTCTTGTAGGGCTAGCTCAGTTTTAAAGGAATTAGGATCTACTAAAATGAAATATGATTTTCATTACTTAAATAAGAACGAATAGCAATTTTCATTTTTTTATTTTCAGCAATTACAGGCAAAAATACCGGTTTATAATCAGTTATAATTGCTACTTTTTCACTTGCACAGCTTAAATTAAAAAACAATATTATAAAAATAAAACTTAAAATTCTTTTCATTTATTCGTATCCATAACGCTCGTATAAAATTCCTTGATTTTCTCTTTTACCACCACAGAATCGTTCATTAAATTAACGGCACCTCTAAACTCTGCTGAATTAGGCAGCCCACTAATATACCAACCAATATGTTTACGAGCAATAGGTACGCCCGCGGATTCGCCGTAATAATCAAGTATTGCCTCATAATGCTCTGTTACGATATCTAGCTGCTCTGCTATAGAGGGAGCAGGTTTTTCTTCACCTTTTTTAAGGTAATGATCAATCTGTGAAATAAGCCAAGGTTTGCCGTATGCCCCTCTACCAACCATAATACCGTCCGCACCGGATTTTTGCAGAGCTTCTTTTGCTTTAGTAAAATTAGTAATATCACCGTTAGCAATAACCGGAATCTTTACAACTTCTTTAACTGATCGTATAAAATCCCAATCGGCATTACTGGAGTAAAATTGACATCTCGTTCTGCCATGAACGGTAACCATCTGAATACCTGAGCTTTCGGCAATTTTAGCTAAAGTCGGAGCATTTTTCGTTTGATCATCCCAGCCCATACGCATTTTAACCGTTACCGGAATTTTTACCGCTTTAACGGTTGCTTCAAAAATCTTAGCTGCAAGCTGCTCATCCCTCATTAGAGCCGAACCTGAATAACCTTCTACTACCTTTTTCGCTGGACAGCCAAAATTAAGATCGATAATTTTTGCACCCATATCCTCGTTTATTTTGGCAGCTTCTGCTATTACATTCGGTTCACAGCCTGCTAGCTGCACGCAAGCACTTGTTGCGTCATCACGCATAATGGCACTTTTTTGTAGCGATTGTCTAGATTCCACAATCATTGCTCTACTTGCAACCATTTCAGAAACTACCAGCCCTGCACCGAATCTTTTTACTAATCTTCTAAATTCCAAATCCGTAACACCCGACATTGGAGCTAGTATAATATTTGAAGAAAGTACAATATCACCGATTTTGATCATAAAAACCTTATAAAATAAATTCTTATAATATCATAATTAGGTATTTTTGTCTAATATTACTAATTAAGAATAGACAAAAGCCGATTAATCTATTATAAGCCTAAGTTATATTTCTTTCTGAGTAAAATGTCATTCCCACAGAAGTGGGAATGACACCCAATTATTATGGCCACGTAGCTCAGTCGGTAGAGCAAAGGACTGAAAATCCTTGTGTCGTTGGTTCGATTCCAACCGTGGCCACCACCATTTTTGCTGAAGTTTTATATGGTAAGTAGTAATTTTTATAAAAATCTAGGACCACGAAAACTAACGGCAATTATAGATTTTTTACACGATATTATAGAACCTCCTAAGCTTCATGAAGATATAGCTATTCATGATATTAAAATCCTACAAGAAGCATCCCCAAATGATATTAGCTTTTTAAGTAACACAAAATATTCCGAATTTTTAAAAACTACTAAAGCTGTTGCCTGTATCGTGCCAAAAAATTTTGTGGGAGAAGTAAATCCAAATACTCTTTTAATACATGCTGAGAACTCGTATTTTGCTTACGGCAAATTGATTGATTTTTTTTATGCTCCTATTAAATCATATCCTGCTAAAATAATGAAATCAGCTATTGTTGCAGATTCGGCAATTATAGGCAAAAATTGTTACATAGGTCACAATGTAGTTATTGAAGACGATGTTATTATAGGTGATAATAGTATTATAGAAGCCGGAAGTTTTATAGGTAGAGGCGTAAACTTAGGCAGAAACGCTAAAATAGAACAACATGTTTCAATAAATTATGCAATTATAGGCGACGACGTTGTAATACTCGCAGGTGCAAAAATAGGACAAGACGGGTTTGGATTTTCTACCGAAAAAGGCGTACATCATAAAATATTTCATGCAAGGATAGTTAAAATTGGCAATAATGTCGAAATCGGTGCGAACACTACTATTGATAGAGGGTCACTTCAAGATACAATTATAGAAGATTTATGCCGTATAGATAATTTAGTACAAATAGGGCATGGCGTAAAAATAGGTAAAGGCTCTATTATCGTAGCACAAGCAGGTATAGCAGGTAGTAGCACGATTGGGAAATGTTGTGCTCTTGGAGGACAAGTAGGAATCGCCGGACATCTAAGTATAGGCGATGGAGTACAGGTAGCGGCACAAGGCGGCGTAGCACAAAATATAGAGGCAGGTAAAATTGTCGGCGGCAGCCCTGCAGTTCCTATCATGGACTGGCATAGACAATCTATTATTATGAAACAATTACTAAAAAAGAGACCTAAATAAATGATGATTGATATTACGGAAATTATGGATTTGATACCTCATCGTTATCCATTTTTATTAGTAGATAGAGTACTTGAAATTGATCTTAACAAATCAATATTAGGTATTAAAAACGTTACCGTTAACGAACCGCAATTTACAGGGCATTTTCCGGCAAAACCTGTTATGCCTGGCGTTCTAATGGTTGAGGCTATGGCACAGCTTGCGGCTATATTAGTTGCTAAATCTTTAGGTTCTACTAAGAATAAAGAAGTATTTTTAATGGCAATAGAGAACTCAAAATTTCGTAGAATTGTTCAGCCCGGTGATACTATGCATATCCACGCTGTTATTGATCAGCAAAGAGCTAATGTATGGAAATTTTCAAGTACAGTTAAAATTGAAGGTGAAATAGCCGCAGAAAGTAAATTTACCGCAATGATTAAAGATAAAGCATAGGAACATAGTGTCAAATTCTAATATACATCCTACAGCTGTAATTGCCGAAGGTGCAAAGCTTGGTAAAAATGTAAAAACCGGTCCGTACTGTATTATAGGTGCTGAAGTAGTACTTCATGATAATGTAGAGCTAAAATCTCATGTGGTAATTGAAGGAATTACCGAAATCGGTAAAAACACGGTTATTTATCCTTTTGCATCAATTGGTCAACCGCCGCAAATCTTAAAATATGCTCATGAGAGATCAAGCACGATAATCGGCTCTAATAACACTATTAGAGAATATGTTACGGTGCAAGCAGGAAGCCAAGGCGGCGGAATGATAACAAGAATAGGAAATAATAATTTATTTATGGTCGGCGTTCATATCGGCCATGACTGTAAAATCGGCAATAATGTAGTATTTGCTAATTACGTAAGCCTAGCAGGTCATATTGAGGTAGGTGATTACACAATAATCGGCGGGCTGTCTGCCGTACATCAATATGCTAGAATCGGTGAATATTCGATGATCGGTGGACTATCACCGGTCGGAGCAGATGTAATACCGTTCGGACTTGTAAGTAGTAAACGTGCGGTGCTTGAGGGTTTAAACCTAATCGGTATGAATAGAAAAGGATTTGATAAAGCAGAGTCTTTAAGTGCTTTAAAGGCTATCGAAGAAATCTTTTCAAGCGAAGGTAATTTTGCTGAGCGTATTAAACAAGTTGCAGAGAAGTATAAAAATAATTCTATAGTAATGCAAATTATTGATTTTCTTAATCAAGATAGTAGTAGAGCATTTTGCCATTTTGAGAAGTGATTTATATGTTCTGTCATACCGCGACTTGATTGCGGAATCCAGTAAAAACTAGACAAACACTAATATTATAAGTTGTTTTTCTAGATGCCGTGGTCAAGCCACGGCATAACTGCCTATCAAACTAATCTTCTCATTTTTTCTTGTAAAGAATTTTGGCATAAACGAGTTTTTAAACTCTCAAAATCAACTATTTCTGCCTTTTGATTTTGACAGCTACATGCAAAAATATATTTCTGCTCTCCTTTAACTTTTTGTATACATTGTCCACAAATTCCTTTCATCATACATTGCATCGATGAATTAACGCTAACTATTAGCTCCGTATTTTCACCGAATATTTCATTTTTTAGACTTTGCAATTCTTCTATTATTTCAGGAGAAGCATTAATTATTACTCTATCCACAGAAGTTAATTTACGGGTTTTTATATCAGGATAGGTAAAAAATATAACTTCATTATTATTTTCTTTTAACACTTTTAATAAGCCTACATTACCGACTTCGGAATCAACAATAACTATTTTTTTATTTTGAGGTATTTCTAACGGCATACCTGTCGGTCCCATTAAAACCACTTTCTCATTTTCGGATAATGTTTTACATAAGCTAGTAGACTTACCTACTTCAAAAACTATAAAACTAATTAAACCTTTTTCTATATCAATATCTGTAGGGCTTAAGGCTACCGGTTCTATTAATTTAGCAGCATCTTCAGAATAATTTTGTAAGCGAAAGAACTGACCGAACTTAAAATTTTTAGTAGCAAGAGGTGAATGAATCACCAACTCAAAAGTTTTATCATCTAAAATATTTATTTTATGGATTCTGCTGATCAATAAATAATCAAGCTGCGTTATAAAGTCTTTGTGACTATCTTTAAAGCTAGGGTTATTATTTATAAGTCTTTTGTTAATATTTTCATATCCTCCCTTGCTACTTGCAAGTGCCTTAACCACACTACCTGAATATTCAGGGTTACAATCACCGAAATAACTATATTTATTCTCATCGAGTTCAAGGTTATTTTCTATACCGATTGCCATAATCACGGTTTTGGCTTTAAGTACTTCAGTGTCATCCCGCGACTTGATCGCGGGATCCATAATATTGTCCTGATACTTTCCCTGTATCCCGATCCAAGCTCGCGGGATGACACTGAACGCCACAGACTCTACATGACCGTATTTATCGGTGTTAATCCTTAAAGGCTGCATATTTTCTCTAAAATCAACACCAAGTGCCATAGCATATATTAGCTCTTCGTGATTTAACTTATATGCAGGTGATTCTTGCAATTTTCCACGATAATAGATGGTGCTACCGCCAAGCTTATTAAAAACCTTTCTTAATTCTTCATTATTCTTAGCTTCTTTAAATAATCTTGCATGAGCAATAAATTCTTCAGCTATTTCTTTATCTTCCTCCGTTAAATCTTTTTCTATATAATCTTTGCCGTACTTTTGAGCAGCAAGCTCATAATCTTTAAAAAATCTCTCTACTTGCATTTTATAGTAATATAGACTTTCCGTTGCTGCATCAATTGAAGTAAGACCACCGCCTATGATTGCAATCGGCATCCTAATTAGCATATTAGCATTAGAATTTTCTAAAAATGCTCCTCCGCTTTGCAGAGTCATTAAAAAATCAGAAGCCGTTTTTACGCCTTTAGCTTCAAAATTTTCTATATCTAAAACTTTCGGCTGACCTGCTCCAATGCAAAAAGCTATATGATCAAAGCCTAAACTAAAAGCTTGTTCATTCGTTATATTGCTACCTAAAGTCACTCCGTCATAATATTTAAAGTTATCATTTCTCTCTAATATTAGCCGCAATATATCAAGGTTATTTTTATCCCAGCGAACAGTTATACCGTATTCTGCTACCCCTCCAAATCCCCTTGCCATTCTTTCCGATAACAAACTTTTATATTCATACCAAAATTTGATAGGTTTATTAATATCAAAAGGCAGGAGAGAAATTTTTAAGCCGTCAATAGCCGTGACATTGTGACCTGACCGTAATAAATAATAGCTAAGGCTAAAACCTGCAGGACCAAGACCGGTAACTAAAATATTATAATTAGTAGATTCTTTCGGAAGCGGTGCATAAATATTAAGCGGGTTCCAGCGGGTAAGGAGTAGATATATCTCTAGACCATAAGGTAATTTAAGCGTTTCTTCCAAAATATTTGATTCTATTAAAGGAATATTTACCGGATCTTGCTTTTGATAAATACAAGCTCTCACACAATCATTACAAATCCTATGACCCGTTGCTGCAACCATTGGGTTATCAATAACAATAATAGCAAGAGCACTTAGGTTAAAACCTTGTGCCTTAACATAATTCATTTCGGAAATTTTTTGCTTTAAAGGACAACCGGTTGTCATCCCGCGACTCAGTCGCGGGATGACACTTATCCCCTTAGAACATGAATCCTTATCCTGCTTATGACAATAAATGCAATAATGAGAATCGTTTAAAGCTTCCTCTAAATTTGAAAAGATATCGATATAATTAAAATCTATTCGTTGATTCCTTTGATATTTTAATATTTTTTTATCGTCTATTAGATTTTCTTTATCCAGTTTTTGTGGGAGATTGAATAATATACTATCGTTTCTTATGTCATTCCCGCTTTCGCGGGAATGACAGCGATCATAAAGAGAATGACATTGACCATAAACCCTATAAGCTGCATATTGTGCTGCTATGTCTAACTCTTCTACGAAACTCTCTTCCTCCTGTTGCCATACAATTATTTGTTTTGCAAATTCTCTAGAAGTAAAATTCATACCTATTAAATCAGTTAGCTTTAAATATATCTCTTCAAAATCAATATTTTTTATTTTTTCC
>JAPYLE010000095.1 GCA_027293795.1 Rickettsia endosymbiont of Ixodes persulcatus | reverse complement strand
CCAAAACCTAATCGTAGAATATTAGGCTATTCAATTATGATTGCTAAAGACAATAATATTATTATTGCCGATAATTGTATTACAGAATATCCAAATAGTTGGGAATTGGCACAAATAGCAACCCAAACGGCAGAAATTGCTTCCTCTTCTTCCCCTTCAGCAAAAACAATCCGTTTAAGCGGTGCATTATGAATTTTTTCAGATAAAAAATTCATATAGTTAGCAGTAGGGTTTAATCTACTACCTAATTCTTTTTTATATTTACTAATATTAAAATCTTTAATTCTAGCCACACCGCTTTCTATTGCAGCAACAGCAACCGCCGCTGCGACTACGGTAATTAGACGAGGATCAAACGGCACGGGAATAATATACTCCTTACCAAAAACCATCTTACGCCCTGAGTAAGCTTTATATACCTCTTCAGGTACAGGTTTACGAGCAAGTTCTGCTATAGCTTTGGCAGCAGCTATTTTCATTTCCGTATTAATAGTCTTAGCTCTTACATCTAACGCTCCTCTAAAAATATAAGGAAATCCCATAACATTGTTAATCTGATTATTATAATCAGATCGCCCTGTTGCTATAATCGCATCATCCCGCACAAGCTTTATCTCTTCTGGAGTAATTTCCGGATCAGGGTTAGCCATAGTAAAAATAATCGGATTATTTGCCATTTTGCTAACCATCTCTTTAGTTACCGCCCCTTTTACCGATAACCCTATAAATACGTCTGCGTTATTTAAGCTTTCCGCTAAAGTTCTAAACTTAGTATCGCTTGCATATAGCTCTTTCCATTTATTCATACCTTGAGTACGTCCTTGATAAACAACACCTTTAGTATCACATAAAATAATCTTTGATTTATCGGCTCCAAGAGCAATTAATAAATCAATGCAAGCAATAGCCGCAGCACCTGCTCCGTTAACTACGATTTTTAGATCTTCAAGCCTGCGATTAGTAAGATACGCAGCATTTATTAGCCCTGCTGCAGTAATAATTGCCGTTCCGTGCTGATCATCATGAAATACCGGTATATCCATTAAAGACTTTAATTTTTCTTCTATAATAAAACATTCTGGAGCCTTAATATCTTCAAGGTTAATACCGCCGAAACTATAACCGAGATATTTCACGGCATTAATAAATTCTTCAGGATCTTCGGTATTAACTTCTAAATCAATTGCATTAATATCGGCAAATTTTTTGAATAATACAGCTTTTCCTTCCATCACCGGTTTTGAAGCAGCCGCTCCTAAATTACCAAGTCCGAGTACGGCAGTACCGTTAGAGATCACAGCAACTAAATTACCACGAGCGGTATATTTATATACTTCCTCTAGATTTTTAGCAATTTCAAGGCAAGGAGCAGCAACACCAGGTGAATAAGCAAGTGATAAATCTTGCTGAGTAACTAAAGACTTTGTTGCAGAAATAGCGATCTTACCGGGTTTATCTTTTTCATGATACTCAAGTGCTTCAGCATAATTTATTTTATCCATTTTAGAAATTCCTATTTTATTGTTTTTCTTGCGTCATACTGCGACTTGATCGCGGTATCTTGTATCACGGATTGTGTCCTGAGACCCCGTGGTCAAGTCGCAGTATGACATTATGACATTCTTTACCCCATTATATACATAATAATTGATATGGTAATCACC
>JAPYLE010000094.1 GCA_027293795.1 Rickettsia endosymbiont of Ixodes persulcatus | reverse complement strand
TATGATTAATAGGCATATTGGTACACATGAGCCAGACATGATTTTGCACATACGGGTCGCATAAGCTTTAGCTTCATATGCGACTTCTAGTCGCTATAAAACAAACTTTCATCTGAAAGATGAAAGTGGTTGATTCTTAGGGATGTTAAAAATTTTCCTAAGAATAAAAAAGAAGCAGAGAATTATCTATCTTTAAAAAAAGATCTTTATATATCTTTAGCAGAATTTTTTTAAATTAAATTTGATACCACTAGCTGCTTTTGAATATTTGAGGGCAGCAAGTATAGCTAACCTTCAGGAAGAATAAAAATTATTGTTAAAAGTTTATGATGTTTATAATACGAAGATGGAAGAAAATATTGCTTTTATAAGCTCAATGCTTGACAAAGGTAAGATGGAAGATCTGAGTATTTTTACTAAAGCGGCTGATAGAGTAAAATTTTTAAAGAATACACAGACTATAATAAATGATTTTGTTCCACTACCGCAACTACAAGCTATGCAATCGCAAAAAGTACAACAAAATCAAAATGAGCAACTACCTAATGATCAAAAAGAATTAACCAAACAGAATGATACACAGCAGCAAGCACAAGAAGAAGCTTTAGTTCAGCAACAACAAATACAGCCAACGGGAAATACACCGTCTGTTAATCAAACTTCTATAAAAGAAACAGAAAATACAGGCAATGAGCTAAATTCTCAAGCTTTAGATCAAAATCCCATGCTTCGCATTGAAAATATACAAAAATCGGATTACTGGTATAGTGAATATGATATAAAAAATATATTAGAAGCAAATATAGACTAAAATAAATTCTCTATAGTTCAGCACGTTGATTTAACAAAACCTGAATTACTAAAAGATACGCTTAAGGTGAGAGTGAATGGGGATTTGATTAAAGATAATAAAACTGTACTTATGCCTATAAATACAGGACATGCACATTGGGTAAGTATGATGATTAGAATAATACAAATAAGATAATATTCACTTATAATAATCCTCTAGGCACACTGTTAAATAATCGTCCTGACTTAGTAAAGCTGATTACCGAGGTTTTTGTTCCTGATGGTAGAAAAAAACTCAACAATAAGATAATACTTCAGACTACGGAGTTTTTGTATATGATAATTTAATAAGACAATCTCAAGGTCTTGAAATTCTCTCTACACAGTAATCTAGAGAACAAGGATTAAATTTAAGAAAGTCTCAAGCTGGAACATTAAAACAAAATTTAATGAACCAACAAGCCCAAGATCAACAACATTATTAGTAGTTCAGATGAAGAAGAAAATGAGGGTAATAACAACAGTAATAAGGAAGAAGGTCTACTTCTTCCTTATGGTGATAATAATGAAGTGGATGGGCTTGGTGGTATTTCAACCTAATGATCTACATTAGACTATAGTAAATGTTTGTGAATGTTATTACTGCGTGGATCAATTATGTCATTCCCGCGAAAGTGGGAATCCAGAAATAAATAACCTTAATTTTTATATAAAAATTACATATTATTGATAAAATAAACCTATAAAAAACAAGTTTTTTATAGGTTTCACTCGATTTCTGCTTTCGCGGGAATGACATTGGAGTTATGTAACAATGTTCACTCGTAATATTCGTATCTATCTATACTGCAAAAGAATTACCGCAACCGCATTTTGCCTTAGCTTGTGGGTTGCTAACGTTGAAATATGAGCTGCCGAGTTCTTCTATAAAATCTAAAGTACAATCCAGCATAAATTTTTGAGAGATAGGATCAATAATAATTGTAGCATTATGTTTAGTAATGACATAATCATCCTGTTCTATAGTATTTTTTGAGACTAATTCATAATTATACATCAGACCTGAGCAACCACCGCTATCAACAGAAACTCGCAATACTAAATTCTTATCTTTTTCTAGCCCTATCAACTCGTGGACTCGCTGAAAAGCTCTATCCATAATTGTTATCGTCACTTAAAATTACCTTGTAAAAGTTTTATAAATTATATAGTATATTTTGATATTTTTCAAGGCGTTGTTGCATGATTCTGATGTCATCCCGCCTTCGCGGGAATGACATCAGAATCATGCAACAACGCCTTTCACAATAAAGGATAACGATGCTAACTTCATATGCTTCCGATCCTCTTAAAAGTAGGGGGAGATTATATAAGGAGATCCCGACCTCGTATAGAAATGAGTTTGAACGTGATCGTGATCGCATCATTCATACTAATGCATTTAGGCGTTTACAGTATAAAACTCAGGTTTTTATTAATCACGAAGGAGATCATTATAGAAATAGGTTAACTCATTCTCTAGAGGTTTCAACTGTTGCACGTTCGGTTGCTAATACTTTAAATTTATCAAGTGACTTAGCCGAAACAATAGCACTTGCTCACGATCTTGGTCACACGCCTTTCGGTCATACGGGAGAAAGAGCTTTAAACGAATGTATGAGAGAGTATAACGGCTTTTCCCATAATGCTCAATCTTTAAAGATACTAACACTACTTGAAAAAAGATATGCAGCTTATAACGGAGTGAATTTAACATGGGAAGTTTTAGAAGGAATCGTAAAACATAACGGTCCTATAACCGGTGAGATAAATGAATATATAGCAGAGTATAATAAGCAAAATGATTTAGAGCTTGATACATATGCCTCTGCAGAGGCTCAAATAGCAGCACTTGCCGATGACATTAGTTATATTTCGCATGATTTGGAAGATAGTATCGGTGCTAAAATTATCGATTTTAATAGTCTTGCTGAACTTAAATATATTGATCAGTATGCTTTTGAACTCAAGTCAAAATTTAAAAATATTAGCTCCTCGTGTCTTATTTATGAGGTAGTACGTAAGCTAATGCATGAATTGATTACCGATTTATTATGGCAAACAAAAGAAAATTTGAATAAAGAAAAAATTACTGATATAAATGAGATACGTAATTTGAATTATCAGCTAGTGGATTTTACGGAAAAAACTAATGAGCGTATTGAGGAAACTAAAAAGTTTCTACATGAGCGAGTTTATAAAAGTAATAAAATTATGGCCATTAGCCTTAAATGTACTAAAATCGTACAAGGTTTGTTTAAGGTTTATATGGATGATATTAATTTATTACCGGTTAATTGGAAAATGCTAATAGACTCTAATGAAATATATAGTAAAGCTAGAGTTATTGCCGATTATATAGCAGGTATGACAGATCGCTTTGCTATTCAGGAATATAATCAACTTTGTTAGACTTCCTGAATAACTTCGCTTCTAAAGGGTAATTTGTACGTCGTTCCAGGTGCTCAAATCCTTACGTACTAAGTGTCTCCTACAAATCCCTCCTTATAGCTAAGTTATTCAGGAAGTCTATTCTGTACATTTTAATAACATCTAAAATTATGAATATATTTAATCAATTGAAACAAGACATAATTGCAGCAAGCCGGCAATTATATAATAATCAGGAAATAGTGAATATTGCTACTATTGAAACGCCGAAAGATAATTTTAACGGTGATTTATCAAGTAATATTGCAATGATCATTGCTGCTAAAGAAAATATTTCTCCCCGTACGGTGGCACTGAAATTTAAAGAAATACTTATAACATTACCTTATATTGCAAGTATAGAAATAGCAGGACCGGGCTTTATTAATTTTACTATAAAAGCTAAAAATTGGCAGATAGCAATTAAAAATATTCTACAGCACGAAGAAAAGTTTTTTGAAATTGATATAGATAAGAACAAAAATATTAATATCGAGTATGTTTCGGCTAATCCCACGGGTCCAATGCATATGGGTCATGCTAGAGGAGCAGTATATGGCGATGTGTTAGCAAGAATTTTGCAAAAGGTAGGTTACAATGTTACAAAAGAATATTATGTTAATGATGCAGGATCACAAATAAATGATTTAGTGAGTACAGTATTATTACGTTATAGAGAAGCTTTAGGCGAAAAAATTACTATCCCTGTCAGTTTATATCCGGGAGAGTATTTAATTCCGGTTGGGCAAATTTTAGTGAAAGAATACGGTAATAAATTATTAGTGATGGATGAAGCGGAAAGGTTCAAAATAGTCAAAAATTTTGCCGTAAAAAAGATGCTTGATTTAAATAGAAAAGATTTAGAAGAGCTAGGTATTAAACATGATATATTTTTCTCTGAACAGTCATTGCATGATAAAGGTGAAATAGAGGAAACAGTGAAATTACTTACTAATATGGGGCTAATTTATGAAGGTACGCTACCTGCTCCTAAAGGCAAAATTCATGAAGAATGGGATAACAGAGTTCAAAAATTATTTAAATCTACCAAGTATGGTGATAGTCAAGATCGCCCTATAGAAAAAGCTGAAGGAAGTTGGTCGTATTTTGCTTCCGATCTTGCATATGCTAAGGATAAAATAGATAGAGGAGCTAATCACTTAATTTATGTACTTGGTGCTGATCATAGCGGGTATGTTAAAAGAATTGAGGCAATAGTTAAAGCTCTAGGCAAAGAGCAGGTTAAAGTAGATGTTAAAATCTGTCAATTGGTCAATTTTGTTGAAAACGGTGTGCCGGTCAAAATGTCAAAACGTCTTGGAAGCTTTGCTAGTGTGCAAGATGTAAATCATGAGGTGGGGAAAGATATAATAAGGTTTATGATGTTGACTAGACAAAATGATAAGCCCCTTGATTTTGATTTAGTAAAAGTGAAAGAACAATCAAGAGAAAATCCTATCTTTTATGTACAATATGCACATGTAAGAACAATATCAATTTTATCAAAAGCTATGGAACTAATGCCGGAATCTTATAATAACTTTGAAGCCGGTATATATGATTTATCATTATTATCATCAGAAGAAGAAATTGAGATCATAAAACTTTTAGCTGCGTGGACAAAAACATTAGAAGCATCTGCAAAATATTTTGAACCGCATCGTATAGCATTTTATTTAATAAATTTAGCTTCAAAATTTCATTCTATATGGAATTTCGGTAAAGAAAATAGTGACTATAGATTTGTAATTGAAAACAATAAAGAATTAACTACCGCTCGTCTTGCTCTTGCTAAAGCTGTACAAAAAGTTATAGCTAGCGGTCTTGAAGTGATAGGTGTAGAACCAATGAATAAAATGTAATTATTGTAGTTAGTACTAAACTTACTATGTCATTCTCGCTTTCGCGGGAATGACAGCCAGAGTATTTTATTTATGATCAATAATATTTTTGTTAAAATATGTCTAGGGTGTTTAATATGTATATCCGCTATTTATTTTGCTTATCAATATTATCAGAATAGCAAGCCGGTAATTACTATTTATCCTGATGAGCTGCTTACAAAAATAAAACCGTCTATAATAGAAAATAACCAAATAGCAGCAGTACATAGTGCGATATATGAAAATCTTATTGCTAAAGGTACAAATATTAAAACCGTAAAATTGCTTCTGCTTCAGATTTTACCGAACCAAGTTGTACTTTATAACTTTCATTATTTTTACAATTTTTAGCATTACTAGCCTTATCTTTACTTCCTTTTTCAAGTTTTATTATATTTAAATCCGTTTCATTTTTGGAGTTATTACTTGGCTCTATTAATGCAATAAGGTTAGATATTTCATCAAAAGATTCATCGCTTTGACTTTGGTTGCGAGAATCTATATTCATAGGTTTCTCAGGATCAGGAAGCAATAAAGGAAGGGGAAAGAATAAAAAAGAAATTCCCGAAAATTCTTAAAAATGTTGTTATCACAACCACAAAAGTTAAATATGACGACGGCAAATTTTTCTATTTAATCTTAGCCGGTGATTATGGTAGTCTTAGTCAAGCTAAAGCGGTTTGTAAGAAATTAGCTTATAACAAGCAGAGTTGTGTGTTAAAATGATGCTTTATTGTCATATCGTGGCTTGACCACGGTATCTAAAAATACAACTTAAAATACTAAAATTATTAGTATTTTTAACTTGATCGCGGGATCCAGTCGCGGGATGACAGCAAAAAAATCGAGCCATACAACAAAGCTTTCGTGGGAATGAAATAGGAGTCAATACAACAAAAACAAATACTAAACATTTTATGAAAGAAGCTAAAATAGAAAATATTGACTTTGGTAATGCATTATCGGAGCGTTATCTTGCTTATGCATTATCAACAATTATGTCACGTTCACTTCCTGACGTACGTGACGGACTTAAGCCTGTACATCGTAGGTTATTATACGCAATGCTACAGCTAAGGCTTGAGCCGAATTCCGGCTATAAGAAATGTGCAAGAGTAGTCGGTGACGTGATCGGTAAATATCACCCACACGGTGATGGTGCGGTATACGATACTTTAGCGCGTCTTGCTCAGCATTTTTCATTACGTTATCCTTTAATTGATGGACAGGGCAATTTCGGCTCTATAGATGGTGATAATGCAGCGGCTATGCGTTATACCGAATCACGTATGACCGAAATATGTATGTTATTAATGGATGATATTGATAAAGATACGGTAGATTTCCGCCCTACTTATGATGATTCCGATTTAGAACCGGTAATAATGCCGGCAGGTTTTCCGAACTTACTAGCTAATGGTTCTGAAGGGATAGCAGTCGGTATGGCAACCAATATACCGCCGCATAATTTACATGAGTTATGTGATGCTCTAATACATTTAATCGACCATCCGAAAGCTGAAATTAACGATATAATGAACTTTATCAAAGGTCCTGATTTTCCTACCGGTGGCATAATTATTGAAAAAGCTGAAGTTATTAATGCTGCATATAGTACAGGACGTGGTAGTCTTAGAGTGAGAAGCAGATGGGAAAAAGAGGCGCTAAGTTACGGTACATATCAGATAGTTGTAACCGAAATACCTTATCAAGTTCAAAAATCAAAACTCATAGAACAAATAGCGATATTACTAAAGGATAAAAAAATCCCGCTTGTTAGCAATATTAGAGATGAATCAACCGACGTTATCAGGTTAGTTATAGAGCCAAGAGATCGTAGTTGTGATCCGCAGATAGTTATGGAATCTCTATTCAAGCTAACGAATTTAGAAAGCCGAATTCAACTAAATATGAATGTAATAGGCAGTAATAACGTACCGAGAGTAATGAATATTTTAGAGATTTTACAAGAGTTTCTAGATCATAGACAAAATATTGTTACTCGCAGGTCAACTTATCTTTTAAATAAAATCAAGCATCGTTTAGAAATTCTAGAAGGGCTTAGAATAGCTTATCTAAATCTTGATGCAATCATTAAAATTATTCGTGAAGAGGATGAGTCGAAAGCGATAATAATGGAGCGGTTTAAGCTAACCGAAATACAGGGAGAAGCAATATTAAATACCCGTCTTCGTTCGCTTCGCAGTCTTGAAGAGCAGGAAATTATTAATGAACATAGTAATTTACAAAAACAACAAGCCATATTAGAAGAGATTTTAAGTAATCCTAAAGAACTATGGAAAGTAGTTAAAAAAGAAATAAAAACAGTACAAACAAAATTTGGATTAAATACAGTAATAGGAGCAAGGCGGACCTACTTTGAAGAAGTAACGCTTACGAATCAAGTAGTTGATATAACAGCTTTCGTTACTAAAGAACCGATTACTATTATCTGCTCAAAAATGGGGTGGGTACGTTCGTTAAAAGGTCATAACACTGATTTATTGAATATTAAATATAAAGAAGGTGATGCAGAAAAATTTATTTTAGAAGCTTATACGACCGATAAAATATTAATAGTTAGTTCAGAAGGGAGGTTTTTTACGTTACTTGCCGATAATATTTCCAAAGGTAAAGGAACGGGGGAATCTATAAAGTTACTTGTGGATATAGGGAATAATGATATTACAAATATTTTAGTCTATAAACCTGATCAGCTTTTATTACTTGCAAGTAGCATAGGTAAGGGATTTTTAGTTAATTCAAAAGAAGTAATGGCTCAAACAAAAACGGGAAAGCAAATTATGAACATACCAAATGGACATATATGTATTACTTGCTTGCCTGCAAATGGAGATAGTGTTGCTTGCATAAGTGAGAGCCGTAAATTGCTGGTGTTTAATATAGATGAAATACCTGAAATGAAAAAAGGACAAGGCGTAACGTTACAAAAATTTAAAAATGCAAAGCTTCTAGATATTAAAATATTTAATAAAGAAGATGGCTTAGGTTGGAATAACAATGGAAAAGTAAAGCTCGAGAAAAATATTATTGCATTTTTAGGGAGAAGAGGTGGTGCAGGTAAATTACCGCCTATGGGCTTCCCTAAAAATAATAGGTTTTCATCATAATTGTAATAAAAATTGAGTGTATACAAGAAACCCAGCATATTTTATATGGTTTGGTACAAGCAAATTTATAAATAATTCGCTTGTACCAATTATTAAAAGTTTTTGTAAGCTTTTAAATTCATCTTGCCTAGTTCAAATTAATAGATGTTACTATCTCCCACTCCTATAACATCAACTTGATCATCCTGATGACCTTCCTCTAACAGATAATATGCAAAATCTTCATTATTATTACCGAAAAGGTTATAAATACTAGTTAAGAGCTTATTACTATCCTTGAAAAATTGAATTATAGTAGAACAATCCTCTCTAATTGTATCTATCAAAGGTTTTCCGATGGTGGTAGCAGCCTGCCATAAGTGCTGGTACCTTTATAGTCCCTTTGGTGGTTAAAACCTCCATCTTCCAGATGAAAAAGCTTTAGCTTGCCATGTGCGCCATAATGCGTTAGCATCACAAGCACCATGAGTTCAATACGTCAGGAAATTACGTACTGTTTACTATGGTCTAGCTATAGCTAAGGCATTGATGCCGTAATCTTAAGCCCTGCATTGCAAATGCAGGATGGTTAACTGTTAGATGCTGACTTTTTTTGATTACCATATATTGTGGTATGTGATTTTTATTATTTTAAAACAGGAGTAACACTATGAATCATGCTCAACTTACAAGCTCAGGATATTCCTTTGTAAATGGATTAAAAGCAGTTACAAGATATGCAACCGCTTCTAAATTATTATTTAAAGATGTATATAATTTTGTTTCTAGTTCCAACTTAAAAAAATATTTACAATATTATATGCTTTAAATATTCAGAAAGTCCATACAAAAGATGGTGATTTTGAGGCAGCGTTAAAGTTTTTTAATATGAGACAGGATAATTCTCTAAAGATAAAGATAGATGTAACTCAGAACATAGAAAAACCAGTATAAGAGGACAATGAAAATTTTTTTTCTCCTATATTAAATGTATTTAAAAACATGATGGCAACAAGTAATATTATAGATAAATATATTACAGCAATCCCTCATTTAATGAGTATAGATTTTACCTTAAAAAAAATTCACAAGCCCCAACCACATTATAAGCAAATTTGATACAATCAACCACTTTCATCTTTCAGATGAAAGTTTGTTTTATAGCGACTAGAAGTCGCATATGAAGCTAAAGCTTATGCGACCCGTATGTGCAAAATCATGTCTGGCTCATGTGAACCAATATGCCTATTAATCATATAATCGTTACATTACCACTATTAGACCTACAGTAACTTCCATGCACACACAATGTCTACCACACTGTATAGCTTAGACCATAGTAAATAGGTACAGTTAAATAAACTTTAGTACGTGTTCTACAGCCATACTGATATCTTTGAATTGCCCCGTAACTTTTATTATTTCGTTCTTAATCTTAAAACAATAATGTTCTATAGGATTTAAGTCCGGGCTATATGTAGTTAAGAATAAAATTCTGTACCCAACACGACTCGATTAATTCTCTTATTATATTATCCTTATGGAAGTTGATATTATCCATAATTACTGTTTGTCCAGGATGTAATTCTTTAGTTAATATAGTCTCTACATAGGTTGTAAATATTTCTTTATTACAATTTCCTTCAAATATTACTGGCTCTATAATTTGATTATTACGAAGCCCCGCTATCATACTGATCCTGGATTTATGTTGATACACTTTGTTTCCATAACATCTAGTACCTTCTAACTCCATCCATATTCTCTACAAGCATTATCTTCTATTCCTGACTCATCAATGAATAGGCAATAATAAGCTAATGATAAGTTGCACTTTATTTCCTTATTTATCATGTAAAGCGAAATTTCTTATTGACTTTTATATAAAACAGCATAATTTCTTTACAATTTAACTTTTGTAAAGAAATCATGCTCGGCTATGAGAATGAACAAAGAAGTCTAACACATAAGCAAAAAGAAGCAATAGGGTTAATATGTTTTGGAGCATTTTTTGAGTATTTTGATTTAATGCTATATATACATATGGCAGTAGTTATCAATGAATTATTTTTTCTTGTAAATTCTGGTTCTGCTTGTTTTTATCTTACTTATATTTATTGTGCATCAGTATTAAAAACAAATTTTAATTATACTGCACTCGAAATTATGAAAAATAACTTTTGTCTTGCTATTGTTCAACTAATTTTAATGATTACATTAATTTTATTAACAAAAAAATTTCATCCTCTTAAACTATTAAAAGCTAGAGCAATTATATTTTTAATTTGTATGCCCTCTAGTATTTATTTACTGGATTGCTTCGTTAATTACTTCGTAATTTTCTCGCAGTGACATTAAATTATTAACTAATCTATACTTAGTTAGGAATGCTATTTCTTAAAAGTGTCGTTTTTCTTGATAGGTTTAACTATTGTAACATTTAAGACTAAAAGACTTGGGTTTAAGCTTCATTTATTGTTTGATGCATTTCATTAAAAAATGCTAAAAACTTTTGATTGGTGGGCGATGAGAGATTCGAACTCCCGACACTCTCGGTGTAAACGAGATACTCTACCAGCTGAGCTAATCGCCCATATTTTTTATTAATTAGTAAAATAACATTATTCTAATTAATAAGAAGTATGTATAAATAATTTAGCAAAATTTTATTAGTTTTTGCTTTTAAATTATCTATAAAGTATTATTTACTTTCATCCATACTTTTTATTTGTCTTGATAATCTGCTGATTTTTCTTGAAGCGGTATTTAATTTAATTATATTTTTTTTCACACCTTGCATTATCTTAGATTGAGCAACAGATAAAGCTAGGTTAGCATTTTCTTTATTATCAAGACTGATCTCATGTACAACTTTTTTTATAAAAGTTTTTATCGCACTAGATCTTTTTTTATTGATTAGAGTTCTTTTTACTGTTTGTCTAGCAGCTTTTTTTGCTGAAGAATGATTATCCATTACCGAGTCCCTTATATTTAATTTTTAATATCTTCATTAACATCTTGCTTTATATTTCCTTTAGCATTAACATCTCTATCTACAAATTCAATATATGCTATCGGTGCTAAATCACCATAACGAAATCCGGCTTTTATTATTCTAGTATAACCACCAGGGCTATCTTTATACCTAGTACCCAAAATATTTATAAGCTTTTCTACTGCTTTTTTATCTTTTATTTTTGATAAAACGCTTCTTCTTACCGCTAAATTAGCTTTTTTAGCTTTAGTGATTAGAGTCTCAATGTAAGGCCTTAATTCCTTAGCTTTTGGTAGAGTAGTTTTAATTTGTTCATGGGTTACAAGTGCTACAGCCATATTAGCAAGCATCGCTTGCCTATGACTACTTGTTATATTTAACTTTCTACCTTTAATTTTATGTCGCATTTTTATTAGTCCTTAATTATAAGAATCTTCATAACGTTTAGATAATTCCTGAATATTTTCCAGTGGCCAATCCGGTACATCCATACCAAATCTTAAATTAAATTTTGCCAATATTTCTTTAATCTCATTTAAAGATTTTCTACCGAAATTTGGAGTTCTCAGCATATCGGATTCCGTTCTTTTTACTAGATCCCCTATATATATTATATTATCATTTTTCAAACAATTTGCTGATCTAACCGATAATTCCAATTCATCAACTCTCTTAAGTAAATAAGGTGAAAACGGTAAAGCATCAGTTTTAACCTGCCTATCTTCTTCCTGTTCTTCATCAAAAGAAATAAATAACTGTAACTGCTCTTGTAAGATACGTGCAGCTAACCCTACAGCCATTTCAGGTAATAAATCACCGTTAGTTTCTACAAACATAATTAGTTTATCATAGTCGGTAACCTGACCTATCCTAGTATTTTCTACCTTATAAGTAACACTCTTTACTGGATTAAATAAAGCATCTATAGCTATTTCACCAATAGGTAAATTATCCTCATAACTATTTGTGCTAAGTACGTATCCTTTACCAACCTTACAAGTTAATTCCATTTCAAGCTGCTTGTTCTTAGCTAGATTACAAATTACATGATCCGGATTCAGTATTTCTACATCATGCCCTGTTTCAATCATACCGGCCGTTACAACACAAGGTCCTGTTGCTTTTAACTTCATGATACGTTTTTCCGCAACATGCATTTTTACTTCAATACCTTTAATGTTTAAAATCACTTCCGATACATCTTCTTTTACACCAGGTATAGAAGAAAATTCATGTTCTATAGCAGGGATTTTTATAGAAGTGATAGCTGCTCCTTGTAAGGAAGAAAGTAATACTCTTCTCATAGCATTACCTAAAGTTAAACCAAAACCTCTTTCTAAAGGTTCAACTACAATTTTAGCCTTATTATTGGTTTCCGGAAAATTTTCATAAGCGACTTTATTCGGCTTTATTAAAGTATTCCAATTTTTACTTAACGATAACATTTAATACCTATGATTCTCTTTATACTCTTCTTCTTTTTGGCGGTCTTACTCCATTATGAGCAATTGACGATACATCTAAAATTGATGTAACCACAAAATTTTGTCCGAATAAAGCTCTCATTGCCGATTCACGCTGAGCTCCAGGTCCTCCAATCCTAATAGAAATAATTTTTAGACCATATTCTTTTGCTTTTTCTGATGCTCTATCAATTGTTACTTGAGCTGCATAGGGCGTTGCTTTTCTTGCCCCTTTAAACCCATTACCTCCTGCTGATGCAGAAGAGATAGCATTACCTTGAATATCAGTAAATGTTACTATAGTATTATTAAATGATGCTCGGATATGCACAACACCAAGAGTGATAGTTTTTTTCTTTTTCTTAACTTTAACCGTTTGATTCATTAATTTATACTCTATACTTAAAACTATTATTTTACAGCTTTTCTCTTTCCGACTATCGCAATAGCTTTACCTTTTCTAGTTCGAGCATTAGAATGCGTGTTCTGTCCTCGCACCGGCAATTTACGTATATGTCTAAGCCCTTGATAACATCTTATATCTTTCTTCTTCTTAATATTAAGCGTAACTTCTCGTCTTAAATCACCTTCAACTTTATATTTACTTTCAATAATATTACGTAAGCTTATTAACTCTTGATCGGTAAGTTCTTTAACTCTTTTATCTTTCGATATTTTTGCTTTACTACAAATCTCTGCTGCCATAGTAGGCCCAAGACCGTAAATGTAAGTTAAACTCACAACTAAACGTTTATTATCGGGAATATTAACACTTGCAATTCTTGCCACAAATAATCTCCAAATTTTAATAGTAACTAGGAAATAATATAAAAATCTTTAATAAAGTCAATTTATTTTTAGTATTTTCTGTATATCAATTTCTATTTCTTGTTCATTTTTACTTCCATTAACTATATAAAAATTATCACTATTTTTATAATAATCTATTAACGGATATGTTTCTGTTTTATATACTTCAATTCTTTTTTTTATTACTTCTTCAGTATCGTCTTTCCTATAATCAAATGTACTTGAACTGCAAACATCACATACATTGTCAGTTTTAGGCTGCAAGAAGTAACTATTATATATTTTACCACAATTTTTACAACTATATCTCCCCAAAACTCTTTTAATTAATAATTCATCTAAAACATCAAAATATATTATTTTAATTTTTTCTGTAATAAATGACTCAAAGAATTTTGCTTGCTCTAAATTACGCGGATATCCATCTAATATATAACCGTTTTTATATTCAGAGGATAATAAAAAATTTTTGATTACTTGATTAACTATTTCATTAGGTATAAGCTCTCCTTGCCTAACATAATTATTAATTAATTCTGCTCCACTAGTTGATGTTTTTATAATTGTTCTAAATATATCACCGATTGCTATATGTGGTAAATCAATTTTTCTAGCTATCTTTTTTCCTTGTGTTCCCTTTCCGGCTCCTGGAGGACCTAAAAAAATTGCTATCACTACTTAAGCTCATTTTTAATTTTTTAATTTTACTTTCTTCATTAAACCTTCATACTTACTACTAAATAAGTAAGTTTGAATCTGAGTCATAGTATCAAGTACCACGTTCACTACAATTAAAAAACTCGTACCTCCTAAAGAAAGAGAGATTACATACTTATTCATTAATAGCTCCGGAATTACACATATTAAACTTAAATATATCCCCCCTATAACCGTAATCCTTGTAAGTATATAATCAAAATAATCAGATGTATTTTTCCCTGGTCTTTTACCGGGAATATAGGCACCATATTTTCTTAAATTATTAGCAGTTTCTTCAGAATTAAATACTATTGCAGTATAAAAAAAACTAAAAAACATAATTAATGCCACATACAATAAAATATATACGGGTTTGCCATGCCCTAAATAATAAGTAAGCCTGCCCATAGTTTCTGAATTACTATTAGAAAAATTAGCAAGCGTAGCAGGGAATAGTAAAATTGAACTAGCAAATATTGGAGGTATTACACCCGAAGTATTTAATTTAAGAGGCATATGCGTTGCTTCTCCCCCATAAATTTTATTTCCTATTTGTCTTTTAGGGTACTGAACCAATAATTTTCTTTGGGCTTTTTCAAAAAATATAATTATAGCTATTAATACAACTACTCCAATACAAACAGCGATCGCTATTAAAGGCGATAATGCTCCTTTTCTTGATAATTCAAACATACTAATAATAGCACTAGGTACTCCCGAAATTATACCTATAAATATAATTAAAGATGTGCCGTTACCTATTCCGCGTTGCGTAACTTGTTCTCCTAACCACATTAATAGCATGGTGCCTACAACCAAAGTAATTACAGTTGTAACTCTAAAGAAAAAACCCTCTAAAATTACTACAGGACCGGTATTTGTTACAATTGACTCTAAACTTATAGCAACTCCGTAGGCCTGAAAAGAAGCAAGCAGAACTGTTAAATATCTTGATAACTGATTTACTTTCCTTTTACCAACTTCCCCTTCTTTTTTTAAATTTTCCAAAGGTTTATATGCAACTGACATTAATTGGATAATAATTGAGGCGGTAATATACGGCATAATTGCTAAAGCAAAAATAGACATTCTACCTAGCGATCCTCCAGATAGCATATTGAACATTCCGAGTATTCCGGATTGATTCTTTTCAGCCACACTACTTAAGGCAATTGAATCTATACCGGGTATAGGTATAAAAGACCCAAATCTACATACTATAAGAATGAGAATAGTAAAAACAATGCGACTAACTAAATCATTACCGGACTTTTTAGAAAAATTTTGACCCATATACTATAACAACTTTCCACCTGCTTTCTCGATTAAATCCTTAGCTTTAGAAGAATATGCATCTAATTTTAATGATAGAGGAGAAGCAAAATCATCACTACAAAGAGATAATAATTTCACTAATTTCTTATTGTTTTTATTATTAACTACTCCAGCTTCTATCAATTTTTCCTTAGTAATGGTATCAGCAACACTTAAACGCCCATCGGTTAATGCTGCTTCAATATTGTAAATATTTATTATATTGTATTTTTTAGTTGAAATACAATTAAATCCTCTTTTAGGTAGTCTTTTTATTATAGGTGTTTGACCACCTTCAAAACCTTTTATTGCAACGCCGGATCTAGATTTTTGACCTTTAATTCCTCTACCACCGGTTTTTCCTTTACCGCTACCAATACCGCGTGCTATTCTTTTCATATTTTTTTTAGCACCTATATTATTATATAATTCATTTAATTTCATTTAAAAACTCTAATTACATATTTTCCATTTTTAACAAATGCTTTACTTTTTCAACCATTCCTTTAATTGAATTAGTATTTTCAAGAATAACAGTCTTATTAATTTTGTTTAAACCAAGCCCAACTAATGTCAATCTTTGATCATACTTACGACCTATAGCACTTTTAACTTGGGTAATTTTTATATTATTGATCTTATTATTCATAACTTCACCTTACTTCACAATATTACTCATTAACTTAAATATCAGAAGATCTTACAGATATTTCATTTACTTTTTTATCTCTTCTCATAGCAATGGATTTTGGTGATGCAAGTTTATTTAATGCATCAAATGTTGCAGAAATCATTGCGTAAACATTCGTTGAACCTATTGATTTAGCAACAATATCATGAACACCTAAAGAATCAAAAATTGCTCTCATAGACCCTCCGGCTATAACGCCTGTACCTGCTTTAGCTCTTCTTAAAATTACTTTAGCAGCTCCACTTTTACCGACAACATCATGGTGAATAGTCCTATTTTGATATAGAGGCACTTTCATCATCCTCTTTTTAGCAGCTTGTTTTGCCTTTCCTCGAGCTTCGTTTACTTCTTTAGCTTTTCCATGTCCCGCTCCAACTCTGCCAGCTTTATCACCGACAACTACATAAGCAGAAAAAGCAAATCTTCTACCGCCTTTTACTACTTTTGTAACTCTATTTACATCAACTAAAACTTCGCTTAAAGTCTCTTCATCTTTTTTAACTTTAGACATTACTACAACCTTATAACCTAAAATTTTATTTTCTCTCTAGCTACATCAGCTAGAGCTTTTATAACACCGTGATACTTATATCCGCCTCTATCAAATACTACTTCTTTTATTCCCGCAGAATCAGCTTTTTTTGCTATTTCTTCACCTACTTTGATAGCATTTTCAATATTACAATGAGATTTTTTTATTTTTTTTATTTTTTTATCTAAAGTTGAAGCGGAGGCAATCGTTATAGACTTAGAATCATCTATAATTTGTGCATATATATGTCTACCTGACTTAAATATCGATAATCTAACTCTATTAGATGTTTTAGATATTTTATATCTTATTCTACTTCTTCTTTTTTCAAATTTTAGCTTAGCACTACGCATATTTAACTCTTAAATTTAATTTTTCTTACCTTCTTTACGCGGTATAAATTGATTCTCAAATTTAATTCCTTTTCCTTTATAAGGCTCAGGCGGTCTCTGTTTTATAATAATTGAAGCAAATTGTCCTAACTTTTCTTTATCTGTTCCCTCAAGAATAATAATATTTTGCTTAGGCACATCTATTTTAATATCTGAAGGTATTTCAATTTTTGTATTATGGCTTTTAGCAAGCATTAAATTTAAATATTTACCTTTTACCATTGCCCTATAACCGACTCCATTAATTTCGAGTTTAAGTTTAAACCCTTCTTTAACGCCGGTAACCATATTCGATATTATGCTTCTTGCAGTACCCCACATAGCACGTGCATTTTTACTTGCGGCTAAAGGTTTTACTAAAAGCTTATTTTCTGCCAATGAAATTGCTATATTACCTTTAAAAGTTTTTGATAATTCACCTTTAGGTCCGGATATTTTTACTTCTAAATCATTTAAACCAACTTTTACACCTTCAGGTATAGTAATCGGCAATTTTCCAACACGTGACATTTTTTTACCTTAAAATACTTTACAAATTACTTCGCCGCCGACATTTTTAATATGAGCTTCTCTATCAGACATAACACCGTAAGGGGTAGAAAGAATATATATACCCATATTATTATAATATCCTTTCAAATCTTTAATAGCAGAATATACTCTTTTTCCGGGCTTTGATACTCTATGAATTTCAAATATAGAAGCATCACCATTAACAGAGTATTTTAAAGCTACCTCAGTATAACTAATATTATTTTTTTGAGTAATTATATAATCCCTTATATAACCTTCTTTTTTCAAAACATCCAAAATTGAAGTTTTAATTTTAGAACTAGGAAAAGAAACATTTATCAATTTACTTTTATAAGCATTTCTAATTCTAGTTAACATATCTGCTACACTATCCGTCATTGACATATTATTTACCTATCGACTTTTACCAACTTGACTTAACTACACCGGGAACTAAGCCTCTACCTATTAATTCCCTAAGCTTATTCCTCGATATACCAAATTTTCTTGTAACACCTCTTGGTCTACCTGTAAGCTCACATCTATTTCTTATTCTAGTAGGTGATGAATTTCTAGGTAATTGTGCAAGCGACATTACCAAAGAAAAACGCTCTTCTAATGAAATATTTTTATCATAAATTTTACTTTTTAGTGCTAAACGTTTATTATGCAAACTTTGTGATTTTTTTTTCCTACTTTCATTTTTTTTTATCGAACTTACTTTTGCCATTATATATATCCTAAAAATTAATTATAAAAAGGTAAATTAAACCCTGATAACAAAAATTTACTTTCTTTATCCGTTTTAGCAGATGTAACGATTGTAATATCCATACCCCTTATTGTATCGATTTTATCGTAATTAATTTCAGGAAAGACTATCTGCTCTTTTAATCCAAAAGTAAAATTTCCTTTACCGTCAAAACTTTTATAAGAAAAACCACGAAATTCTTTAACACGAGGTAATGCAACAATTACTAGTCTTTCTAAAAAATCATACATTCTATCTTTACGTAATGTAACCTTACAGCCTATTTTCATATTTTCACGTAACTTAAAGGTTGCAATAGATTTTCTTGCTAACGTTACAACCGGCTTCTGACCGGAAATCAAGGTGAGATCATTTACTGCATTATTAATTACTTTGGAATCGGCTATTGCTTCCCCTACTCCCATATTTATAACAATTTTCTTAATTTGCGGCATTTCGTGTTTATTTTTATAAGAAAATTCTTTTTGTAAGTTTTCAATAATTCTTTGCTGATATAATTCTTTAAATCTTAACATTATTTACCTTCCTTACCGATAATTTCCCCTGATTTCTTTGCTACTCTAACCTTAGAACCGTCTTCTAAGAATTTAAAAGCTACTTTGGCAGGTCTACCGGTTTTTGGATCGATGTGCGCAATATTTGAGATATGTATAGGTAATTCTTTAGTTATTATCCCGCCTTCACTCATTTGATTAGACTTAGTATGCTTTTTTACTAAATTTACTCCAGAAACAATTACTTTACTGTCTTCAGGAAAAACTTTTAATATTTTACCTTTTTTTCCTTTATGCTTTCCGGTAATAACAACAACTTCATCACCTTTCTTTACTTTTAATTTAATCATTTATAACACTTCCTCTGCAAGCGACATTATTCTAACATATCTTTTCGCTCTAAGTTCTCTTGTAACAGGACCAAAAACTCTAGTACCGATAGGTTCGTCTTGTGTATTCAAAAGCACTAATGCGTTTTTATCAAATTTTATTGTACTACCGTCAGGTCTTACTACTCCGGTTTTTGTACGAACGATCACACCTTTATAAACATCACCCTTTTTAACCTTACCGCCGGGTATAGCTTCTTTAACAGATACAACTATAACGTCGCCTAGCTTTGCTACCATATGGTGAGAGCCACCTAAAACTTTAATACACATAACTTTTTTAGCACCGGAATTATCTGCAACTTCCAAGATGCTCTGCATTTGAATCATAAACTACTTCCAATTTTTTATACACAAGAGACAAAATAAATAATCTACCTTATAAAGTCAAAGATTAAAAAACTTTATTCTCCATTTACCACTATCCATGTTTTGGTTTTTGAGATAGGACGACTTTCAATTATACTAACTTTATCTCCTTCTTGATATCTATTTTCTGAATCATGAGCAGCATATTTTTTAGATACTTTCACAAATTTTTTATACATAGGATGCTTAAATTTTCTTTCTACTTTTACTGTAACTGTCTTATCAGCTTTTGAACTTATAACCACGCCTTGTAACACTCTTTTCGGCATTTTAATATTCCTCACTATTAGATCTTTTTGTTAATTCAGTTTTAATACGTGCTATAGACTTTTTGACTAACGAAAACCTACTAGTATTTTTTAACTCACCTAAAGCTTGCTGAAATCTTAAATTAAACAATTCTTTCTTTAAAAGATTAAGGTTTTTATAAAGCTCTTCTATTGTTTCAGTAGATAACTTACTTCTTAATAATTTCAAATCATTCATAACACCTCACTATCCTTGTTCTAACAGGTAATTTTGCACTTGCGAGTTCCAAAGCTCTAAGTGCGATATTTTCTTCTACCCCTTCAATTTCAAACATAATTCTTCCAGGCGAAACTCTAACTGCAAAAAATTCAGGAGAACCTTTACCTTTACCCATTCTTACTTCGGCAGGCTTTTTAGAAACGGGAACATCCGGAAAAATGCGAATCCATAATCTTCCTTGCCTTTTCATATATCTAGTAGCGGCTTTTCTTCCTGCTTCTATTTGTCTTGCAGTAACACGCCAACCGTCTATAGATTTTAGACCAAATGATCCAAAAGCAAGCGTTGTACCTGCTTTTGATTTTGAAGCAACTCTACCCTTATGAGCTTTTCTAAATTTTTGTTTTTTCGGAGCTAACATTTTAATACTTAAAATTAATTATATCTTTTATTTTCTGTATATTCACCTTTATAAAGCCACACTTTAACCCCTATAACTCCATAAGTAGTTATAGCCTCAGCTGTCGAATAATCAATATCAGCTCTTAAAGTATGTAACGGCATTCTTCCTTCTATATACCACTCAGTTCTAGCAATTTCAGCACCTCCAAGCCGTCCTGAACAACTAACTCTTATACCTTGTCCACCTTGTTTAAATGAAGCCTGAATTGCTATTTTCATGGCTTTTCTAAAAGAAACTCTTTTTTCAAGCTGTAATGCTATAGTTTGAGCTACTATAGCAGCATCTATATTAAACTTTCTAACTTCATGAATATTTATATAAACTTCTTTTAAAGAAGTCATTTTCTCGGTAGCTTTTTTTAGCTTATCAATTTCACTACCGTTTCTACCAATAATTATATTTGGTTTTTTGGCATTAATATTAATTATAATACTTTTGTTAGAAGGACGTTCAATTAAAACTCTGCTAATCTGAGCTTGATTAAAACCCTTATTTATTAAATCTCTAATTTTTAAATCTTGTATAAAAAGAGTTTTATAATGTTTTTCTGCATATAATACGGAATCCCAACCTTTAATTAAAGTCGGTCCAACTCTAAAACCATGTGCACAAACTTTCTGCCCCATTTTAATTATCCTCTTTTTCTGTAACAGTTATATAAAGATTACTAAAAAACTTATTTATTCTAGTTGCTCTTCCTTTTGCTCTCGGCATAACTCTTTTCATTACTAAAGCCTTACCTACCGTAGCTTTAGTAATAACCAACCTATCTATATCTAGACCTAAGTTATTTTCGGCATTTGCAACAGCAGATTGTAAGCAAGTTTTTACAACTTTTGAAATTCTTTTAGGAGAGAAAGTCAACTGCACTAATGCTTTAGATACTTTCATATTTCTAATAAAAGCCGCAACTAAATTTAACTTTCTTGGGCTTACTCTAATAGATTTAACTTTTGCCGTAGCAAAATTTTTGTTTTCCTGTACCATATAAATTTTTATTTTCTTTTGACTTTTTTATCTGCTCCATGACCATAAAATGTTCTAGTAGGAGCAAATTCACCTAATTTTCTTCCAACCATTTCCTCATTTACAGAAACCGGAATAAATTTATTTCCATTATGAACAGAAAAGGTAAACCCTACAAAAATAGGTAAAATCGTTGATCTTCTAGACCAAGTTTTAATCATTTCAGATTTACCTGATTCCATTAATTTTTGAACTTTCTTTATTAAATAACCGTCTACAAAAGGCCCTTTCCATATTGAACGTGCCATACTAATACCTAATTAATTTAAAATCTATTTTCTTTTCTTTACGATAAATTTTGAAGTACGTTTATTTTTACGTGTCTTCTTACCCTTTGTCGGGAATCCCCAAGGAGTAACAGGATGGCGTCCTCCTGAAGTTTTACCTGCACCACCACCATGAGGGTGATCTACAGGATTCATTGCCACACCTCTAACATGCGGTCTCCAACCGAGCCATCTATTTCTACCTGCTTTACCTAAATTAATATTTTTTTGATCCGGGTTAGATATACTACCTATAGTAGCTTTACAATCTAAAGGTACCAACCTAAATTCACCTGATCTTAATCTAATCTGAGCATATCCTGAATCTTTACCTACTAAATCTACTGAAGTACCTGCAGACCTTGCAATTTGACCGCCTCTACCGACTTTCATTTCAACATTATGTAAAGTGGTACCGATAGGAATAAACTTTAAAGGTAAACAATTTCCTATTTTTATATCAGCATCTTGACTTGATATTACTTTATCACCTACAGATAATTTTTGCGGCGCTAAAATATAAGAATATTCTCCGTCTTCATATTTTATTAAAGCAATAAAAGCAGTTCTATTAGGATCATACTCTATTCTTTCGACAACGGCAGAAATATCTATTTTATTTCTTTTAAAATCAATAATACGATATAATTTTTTGTGTCCTCCCCCTCTATGCCAAGAAGTAATTCTACCCTGATTATTTCGTCCACCAGTTTTAGATATACCTTTGGTCAAAGATTTTAAAGGTCTACCTTTCCATAAACTAGTTTTATCAACTTGAACTAGCTCTCTAAGAGAAGGAGTAATTGGATTAAAGTTTTTTAAAGCCATTTATTTAATTCCTCCGGCAAAATCGATATTATGGTCTTTTTCTAATGTAACAATAGCTTTCTTTCTATTGATTTGAGTCCCTATAATTCCTTTAAATCTTTTCTTCTTACCTTTAAGATTTAAAATATTTACTTTTTTTACTTTTACCTTAAATATTTCTTCTATAGCCTTTTTAACAGTAAGTTTTTCAGTAAATTTATCTACACAAAAAGCGTATTTATTTTGTTCTGAAAGAGTCGTAGTTTTTTCTGTAATAATAGGTTTTCTAATTAAATCGTAATATTTATAAGAACTCATCTTAACCTCTCTTCTAAAACGCTCACTGCTTCTTGTGATAATAGGACATATTCATGTCGTATTATATCATAAACATTTGCCCCTATTTGTGGAACAATCACGGTATTATAAATATTTTTTGCAGCTAAAGAAAAATTAATATCTACTTCGTTTCCGTCTATTACAAAGAAACTTTTTCCTTGAAATTTGTTTAATATATTTACAAGAACAGAAGTTTTAGGCTTATCTAGCTTTAAAGAATCTATTACCAATAATTTTCCTTCAGCGAATTTCTCGGATAAAGCATGAATTAAACCGAGTTTTCGTACTTTTTTAGGTAATTTTGTTCCATGACTACGTACTCTAGGTCCGTGAGCTACACCACCACCACGCATTTGTACCGATCTAAGTGAACCTTGTCTTGCATTACCTGTACCTTTTTGCTTAAAAGGCTTTTTTGTGGTTCCTGATACTTCTGATACTGTTTTAGTTTTGTGGTTACCAGACATTGCTTTAGCTCTCTGCCAATCAATAACCTGCTTTATTATATCATCTCTGATAAATTCAACAGCAAATATATCTTCATTTAAGCTAATCTCACCAACTTCTTCATTAGCAAGACTTAATATTTTAGTTTTCATCTTTATTTAACCTTATACAGTCTTATATAAAAGTTTTATATAAATAAATAAATTATTGCATGGCGTTTTGTTAACTTGATAATCTTTAACCTAAACAAACATGTCTAAATATCTATTATACAGTTATTGAAATCTTTTTTATTGCATCTTTTATTGAAAGATACGAATTTTTGTGACCGGGTATACTACCCTGAATCATAATAAGCTTACGCTCTTTATCAACAGCAAATATTTTCAAATTTTGAATAGTAACTTGGTTACATCCCATATGACCGGCCATTTTTTTGCCTTTGAAAACCTTTCCGGGATCTTGTCTTTGTCCTGTAGAACCATGCGAACGATGGGATATCGAAACACCGTGAGAAGCCTCAAGACCTCTAAAATTATGTCTTTTCATACTACCGGCAAATCCTTTACCTATAGTAGTTGCCGTTATATCCACAAACTGTCCTGCCGTAAAATAATCTACTTCTAGACTTGCTGCTATATCAATAAAATTCTCTTCAGAAATTCTAAATTCTTTTAATTTAGTTTTAGGAGATATTTTAGCATTAGCAAAAACCTGCTTCATAGGTTTGGTTATTCTAGATATTTTTTTATCTTTTACACCAATAACCAAAGCATTATATCCATGTTTTTCTAGAGTTTTATGCCCTACTACTTGGCAATCATCAACTTTTACTAATGTTAAAGAAATTCTTTCTCCTTTATCATTAAAAACACTAGTCATCCCAATTTTTTGAGCAATTATACCGGTTCTCATTTATTCCCCACTCTCTAATTCAATCACTACATCAACACCTGCTGCTAAATCAACTTTACTTAAAGCATCAACAACTGCCGGATTCGGATCATCTATAACTAATAACCTTTTATGCTTTCTAATTTCAAATTGCTCTCTTGACTTCTTATGTACATGAGGAGATCTATTTACAGTAAATCTTTCAATTTTTCTAGGTAAAGGAATAGGACCATTAATGTTAGCAAACGTTCTTTTAACAGCACTAACGATCTCTTTTGTAGCTTGATCAAGACTACGATGATCAAATGATTTTAAACGAATTTTAATTTTATTTTTCATTTAGCAAACCTATGTTTTAAACAGCAAGATGTTTTAATAGACATCTTAAAATATAAATACCTATCATTAAAAAATAATAGGTATTTATAAAATCAATTAATTATTTATTTTAGTTACTACGCCAGCACCCACTGTTCTACCACCCTCACGTATAGAGAATTTCAACCCTTCCTGCATAGCAATCGGTTTAATTAATTCCACTGTAAAATTAGCATTATCTCCAGGCATAACCATCTGCTTACCAGCAGGCAATTTTATTGTACCGGTAACGTCTGTTGTTCTAAAATAGAACTGCGGACGATAGTCATTAGTAAATGGGGTATGACGTCCACCTTCTTCTTTACTAAGCACATATACTTCAGCTTCAAACTTATCATGCGGTTTTATGCTACCCGGTTTTGCAAGAACTTGCCCTCTTTCAACTTCTTCTCTTTTTGTACCGCGTAGTAATATGCCGACATTATCTCCGGCTTGCCCTTCATCAAGCAATTTTCTGAACATTTCTACACCGGTACAGGTAGTTTTTTGCGTATCTTTTAGACCGACTATTTCAATTTCCTCACCTACCTTAATTATTCCTGACTCTACTCTACCAGTTACAACAGTACCTCTTCCTGAAATAGAGAACACATCTTCTATCGGCATTAAGAAAGGCTTATCCGTAGCTCTTACAGGCTGCGGTATATAGCTATCTACTGCATCCATTAACGCATCAATAGCTTTTTCACCTCCAGGCTTTCCTTCTAAAGCTTGAAGTGCAGAACCTTTAATAATAGGTATTTCATCACCCGGGAACCCATATTTTGATAATAATTCCCTTACTTCCATCTCTACTAATTCTAATAAATCAGGATCATCTACCATATCTACTTTATTTAAGAATACTACCATAGCAGGTACACCTACCTGTTTTGCTAGTAATATATGTTCTCTTGTTTGAGGCATAGGACCATCAGCAGCAGAAACTACTAATATTGCACCGTCCATTTGAGCAGCACCTGTAATCATGTTCTTTACATAGTCAGCGTGTCCCGGACAGTCTACGTGTGCATAGTGTCTATTTTTAGTCTCATATTCTACATGTGCAGTAGAAATAGTTATACCTCTTTCTTTTTCTTCAGGAGCAGCATCAATTTGATCATACGCTGTAGCTCTTGCTCCACCTGTCTTAGCAAGTACTATAGTTATTGCTGCCGTTAAGGAAGTTTTACCATGATCTACGTGACCGATCGTACCTATATTAACGTGCGGTTTAGTTCGTTCAAATTTTGCTTTTGCCATATTATTACTCTCTACAATTTTTTAGGTTTAATACAAGTTAATTTTTTATAAGTGCATTTTTTTGCTAAATTTATTTATTACCACTAATCTCTGGAGCGGGTGATGGGAATCGAACCCACACAGCCAGCTTGGAAGGCTGGAACTCTACCATTGAGCTACACCCGCATTGTGGCACTGTTAATAAAATAATTTCAAAGCTATTTTGTTAACAGTGCTATATCAACTTTATTCAGATTTATAAACATACACAATTATGTTTTATTTTTAAACAAAATAAAACATATATACATGAAATTTTTTAAATCAACCACTTTCATCTTTCAGATGAAAGTTTGTTTTATAGCGACTAGAAGTCGCATATGAAGCTAAAGCTTATGCGACCCGTATGTGCAAAATCATGTCTGGCTCACGTGTACCAATATGCCTATTAATCATATAATCGTTACATTACCACTATTAGACCTACAGTAACTTCCTTGCACACACAATGTCTACCACACTGTATAATAGCGACTATAGTAAACAGTACGTAATTTCCTGACGTATTGAA
>JAPYLE010000093.1 GCA_027293795.1 Rickettsia endosymbiont of Ixodes persulcatus | reverse complement strand
AAGAATGAAACTATTCAAAGCTCTAGATGATGTGCTCTCAATTGTTAAAGCATGTAAAATATTCAATATAGGTCGTAACACTATATATAGATGGAAAACTCTTAAATGGAAAACATAGAGATGAGAAAAAATTACGCAACTATGTAAAGAATCAAGGTGCGGATCGACCATCATATAAAGCTTTTCATCAGAAGCAACTAAAACCTTTTTAGATACCTCGCAGCTCTGCTGCGAGGAGTATCATTTCATCATACAGATGTTCATCATCTCTCATTACTTCCTTGGGTTTTGAATATTTATGAACCCAATTATATAGACTAGATTTTGTAATTCCTAGCTCCCTAGCTGTTTGAGTAAAAGGTTGCTTAGACTCAATAGCTAATTTAATCGCCGATTCCTTAAATTCAGCTGGATATATCCTTGGCTTTATATCTGTCATTTTTATCCTTCCTGTTAATATCGTTTATTATTAACTGTTCGGAATACTATAGCTACATCAAATCAGCATGAAACAACCGTTAAAATTGCTCTTGATACTTATGAGATCATTAAGAAAAAAATAATTGTTCATTGGACAAAAAACACTAAAATTTAAAATGAAATGAGAAATTCACTTGATGATTATTTTTTTGATGTTGTTAAAAAAGAAATGGGGATTAATTTTAATACCGAAAATTTAAGTGATGTTGTGGAAAGCTTAATTGATCTTGCCAAAAAGCATGAAACTAAATGATTTGGTTTAAATAACGCAAATAGCAAATTACAAAAGTAATTCGCTATTGATTATTAAGTAATGAAAATAATATACCGGCAATGCCTAATTTTCTTTGTAGTAACGTAGAATTTTTAAGCTATCAACATTTATATAATATCTATAGCCGAATTATTGTAATAATTTCCTAATATTTCTAAAGCATTTTTATGGTAATTATCAGTGTGCCATACTGGCTCATAATTCTGTTCTTGTAGATAAGCTGTTGCATTTTGTTTTAATCAATTATTATCTAGAGTATCTAGTTCATAAGAAAGCGTATAAGAAATGATAGGTTGATTTGGGACTTTTTGTATTTCTTGTTGAATATAACTATAATGTAATCCGTGTGTACCGTCTACAATATGGATAATAATGTTTTAAAATCAGCTTGGCTTGATACCCCGATTGGTGCCATGCTGGCAATTAGTGATGAAGAGAGGCTTTATTTGCTCGATTTTGCTGAAAGTGAAGGATTAGAGCATAAAATTAAAAGACTTAAGATTAAAACAAAATCAGCTATTAATGAAGATCGCACTAAACCGATTTCATCAATTGAAGAGGAGCTTAAATCTTATTTTACCGGTACTTTGAAAAAATTTGATACACCTATATATCTTTTAGGAAGCGAATTTCAAAAATTAGTATGGCAAGAGCTAATGAATGTACCTTACGGTAAAACAAGAAGTTACTTTGCTCAAGCTAAAGTAATAGGTAGGGAAAGATCTTATAGAGCCGTTGCAAATGCTAATGGGGCAAATAAATTCGCTATAATTATTCCGTGTCACCGCATCATCAACAATAACGGCGAGCTTGGTGGTTACGGTTCAGGGCTAGATCGTAAAAAATGGCTTATTGAACATGAGAGAAAATTTACAACAAATTAGAAATATTTTGCTTAGCTCAGCTACTATTCCTGTAGAACGTAGAACGCTGTTCTTTAAAACTAGGGAAGGAGAGTATGATCGGTTTATTGGGGTTACCGTGCCGACTTTACATAAGGTAGCTAAAAGTTATTATTATTTAGTGTTAGATGATTTAAGTCGGCTTATTACTTTAGAATTTAATGAAGAAAGATTTTTAGCATTAGTTATTTTGATTATGCAGTATCAGAAAGCACAAGATAAAGAATTTTTTTATAATTTCTACTTAAACAATATAAAGCACGTAAATAATTGGAATTTAGTAGATGCTTCAGCCCATCATATAATCGGAGCTTATTTATGGGATAAAAAAAAGATTATCTTTTTACATTAACAAAATCGGAAATTCTTTGGGAAAGACGAATAGCTATAGTTGCTACTTGGTATTTTATCAAAAATAATGAATTAGATACGACTTTTGAAATAGCAAAATTACTCTTAAACGATAAACATGATTTAATGCATAAAGCAGTAGGTTGGACGCTACGTGAAGCAGGCAAAAAAGACGAAAAGCAATTAATAGATTTTTTAGATCGTTATGCTCTACAAATGCCAAGAACCGCAGTTCGTTATGCTATAAATAGGTTATCGCAAGAAGTGTACAAAAAATATCTTTTAAAAAACTAGATTTATATTTAATCTATGCTAATATTTTATTTTAATTTATCAAAGGTATTATTATGCTAAAAACATTGTTAATTAGTTTTATAACTTTAATTTGTGCGGTAAGCTATGCTAATAACCAAACAGCTCAAAATCTTAATTCTACAAATTCTTCTTCTGATGAGTCCGATGATCTATTACCTGCAGCGGTAGCCGTTAACTTAGTGCAGCCTTGGGCAAGACCTACAGTGGATGTACAAGGTAAAGTTAGCAATTCTGCTATGTATTTTACATTAGTAAATAGTAGAAGTAGTAGTTATAATTTAGTGAATATATCTTCAGATATCGCAAATAAAATAGAACTTCATCAAACAATTACTGATGAGAGTGGTGTTAGTAAGATGGTAAAAGTAGATTACCCGTTTTTAATTGCCGGTAATATTAACGTTGATTTTAAGCCCGGTGGTATGCATATTATGCTTTATGATTTAAAAAGACCTTTAAATGTAGGAGGTAGTTTTAAAATAACTTTTTTCTTTGATGACAATACACGCAAAACAGTAGATGTTAAAGTAGCAAATGACAATCCATATAATACAGCGGGGAATTAGAAGAAACATTATTACATGGCTCGACAAATAATTTTAATGTCATTCCCGCGTAGGCGGGAATGACATAGGGAACCATACGTATGACCTCAGAAGCTACCGGAAGTGAGTTAATTAAATCTAAACTTGTAGATGCTCCTAAACGTTCAGGGGTTTATCGGATGTTTGACGTTAACAAGCAAGTTATCTATGTCGGTAAAGCTAAAAATTTAAAAAAGCGTCTTACTAATTATATTAAACTAGATTTAGATAATAAGACGCTTCGGATGATTGCAAATACTTGCTTTTTAGAATATAGTATCACTTATTCCGAAGTTGAGGCACTGCTTTTAGAAGCACAGCTAATCAAAAAATTTCAGCCAAAATTTAATATTCTTCTTAAGGACGACAAGTCTTTTCCTTTTATCAAGTTACGTTTAGATCATGATTTTCCACAGTTGCTAAAATATCGGGGTAGAACTCTAAGTGACGGCAAGTTTTTTGGTCCTTTTGCCTCGCCTACGGAAGTTAATACTACTTTGACCGAACTACAAAAAATTTTTAAATTACGTTCCTGCACGGATAATTACTTTAATTCACGTACTCGCCCTTGCTTACAATATGAAATAAAACGTTGTTATGCTCCTTGCTTCGGTAAGATAAATAAAAAAGATTATGCAGCGCTAGTAATACAGGTTAAAGCTTTCTTACAAGGTCGCACTAAAGAACTCCAAGAGAACCTATCTAAAAAGATGGAAGAGCTAAGTAGTCAGATGCGTTTTGAAGAGGCGGCAGAAATTAGAGATCGCATTAAAGCACTTAGTTATGTGCAGCTTAAAGCAGGTATCTCGGATATTGTTAAAGACGCAGATATAATTGCTATTGTAGAAAAGAACGGACATTATTGCGTAGAAGTGTTTTTATATAGGGCAGGGCAAGCATGCGGTAATATTCCTTATTTTCCTACTTCCACGGAAAATAGCACTAAAGAGGAGGTGCTAAAATATTTTTTATTGCAATTTTATCAAAAACAACAACTACCATCGGAAATTATTATTAATAATGAGGTTGATGATAAAGAGGATGTTATAGAAGCAATTAAGAAAATCAATAATATTACTAAACTCAACATTATAATACCTATTAGTGGAGGTAAAGCCAAGCTAGTTCAGAACGCCACAACAAATGCTTTGTTTTCTCTTGAGCAATATTTGAAGAAATTTGCAAAAAATCAAGAGATTATGCTTGAAATTAAAGAGTTATTTGATCTTTCTGAGATTCCTGAAAGAATAGAAATTTACGATAATAGTCATATTCAAGGTAAGTTTGCGGTTGGAGTTATGGTTGTTGCCGGTAAGTCAGGTTTTGATAAAAAAGAATATCGGGTTTTCTCATTGTCATCCCGCGACTCGATCGCGGGATCTAGTACATTAACAAACAATCTAGATCCTGTGGTCAAGCCACGGGATGACACCAACGGTACGTATAATGCTGCGGTGGGTGATGATTATGAGATGTTAAGACAAGTCCTAACAAGGAGGCTTACAAGATTAAAGCAAGAGCCGTATAAACTGCCAAGCTTAATGATTATAGACGGTGGTAGGGGGCATTTAGGCATTGTTAAAGAGGTAATGGATAAATTTAAAATGAATATTCCTTTTGTTTGTATGTCAAAAGGTCCTGATAGAAATGCCGGTCTTGAGCAATTCCATATGATAGGTAAGGAAGTATTTACTCTGGATAAGAATTTGTCGGTTATGAAATATTTGCAAATCTTACGAGATGAAGCTCATAGTTTTGCCATAAAGAATCATAGACTAGGTAGATCACGTGCTATCAAATTATCAAGTCTTGATGACATAGAGGGTATAGGTGAGACTCGTAAAAAATCATTACTGCATTATTTCGGTTCATACAAAGCAGTATGCGATGCAACTATAGATGAGCTTGCTAAAGTAAATGGAATTAGTAAATCACTTGCCAAGATGATTTTTAGAACGTTGCATAAGTCTTAATAAATACTTACTAATAGTTCCCACATGCTAAGTATTTTTATAATTTTTTTATCCTCTAATATTTTATAAACTAATCCAGGAGTTTCGCACTTAGCAAAAAATATGTTAATCTAACAAAAAAGAGTTTTAGTTAAGATGGCAAGATCAAAATGTAGCAAAGACTTATATAAATCATTTTTACAAGCAAGTAGCGTAAGATATACCACGCATCCATCACTACGGCATCAGGATTGATCCCTCTTTCCTTAGATAAAGTAAGCATATCACAAAAATGATCATTCTTTGTTTTCCCATCTGTACATTATCAATATTCTGGAGCTGTACATGATGTTATACCTGGTATAGTTATGGTCAACTTACTGCATTACAATACTAAAACTGATCAATCTACCCCTGTAGATTATAGAATATATGATAAAGAAACAGATGGGAAAA